>JADFKH010000282.1 GCA_022565025.1 Pseudomonadota bacterium | reverse complement strand
ATACATTAGAGAGTATCAAAACGGCAATCTGCTGGTCGGTGAACTCCCAGTAGAAGGTTGCCATATACAAACCTAATGTTTCATGGGTCCCAATCGTCATTGATAAAAAAAACAGCCCCAGCAGCAGGTACAGATAATTTCTGTTGCCGATGGCAGAATACATATCGCGAAGCAGCTGGAAAAAACTGAGAGGTGGCAGATCATCGGGGACTTTTTTCATGAATGCTATCTGCCCGCGAGTGGCGAAAGCGGAACCGAGCATGCAGACCATGATCAGGCTGCAGCAGAATATTACAATGGGCATATATGCCACCTGTGTCATTCTGCCGTTATCGAACGACGGAAATATGAATACCCAAACGACAATGTGCATGACGATGACGCCGATATAGGTAAATACATTGTTATAGCTCATTATTCTTGAGCGTTCGATGTAGTCATCCGAGAGTTCCGCACCCATGGCCAGGTGCGGCACAGCAAACAGTGTTGAACAAATTCTCATCAGCACGGTGAATACTGCAAACCACCCGAACAACGCCCAGCCCGCGTATTCTGCCGGTGGACTGAAGATAAGGTAAATTGTGATGACCAGCGGCAGTGGGGCGGCATACATAAAGGGATGGCGCCTTCCCAATTTCGAGCGCCACCTATCTGATATGGATCCCATCAGGGGGTCGGTTATCGCATCAGAGGCGATACCAATCGTCACTGCCGCGGCGGTCATGGTACCGGATAGTCCCAGAATCTGGTTGTAGTAAAAAAATGTCAGGGCATTGAAGATCCAATTGGTCGCTGCCTCGCCGGAGGCGCCCACGCCAAACGCCAATTTGATCGGCATGGAAACAGCGGGCTTTTTCACTTTGTAACTCCCACGCTGTCGGACAATGCAGTGATATATTCCGGCCCTATACCGCAACACCCCCCGATGATAGTCGCGCCCGCCGCAGCAAAGCGCTCCGCCATGCCGATGAAGTATTCCACATCAACGTCAACTCGCATTCCAGTTTGTAGGTCGTTATCCAGCGTCCATTGGGGATCAACAATATTCAGCCTGTTCGGGTAGCCGCCGATGGGTTGATCGGTCATCTCTTTCAGCTCTTTCAATGCCTCGAAAATGGCTTCAGCATGTGTACAGTTAAAAAGATAAGCAGCAATCTCAAAGTCACGAAGCATTCTAAAGGCCTCGGCAACGGTTTCGCCGCTACGCAGACCTCTCCCCGGCTGCTCATTGAGCGTCCAGGACACCATGACGGGTTTGCCAAGGCCATGCGCACAAGCCTGGCTTACAGCATGAACAGCTTCAGTTCCGCTGGACATGGTTTCACACAAAAACAAGTCCACATTGTCCCGCAACGCTATCACCATGGCTTTGTAAACCGGCAGGGATTCAGAATCTCCCGGTACAAGATCCGGCCTGTAGCTTTCGGACAGCGGCGGCAGCGAACCCGCGACGCGAACAGATTTACCGCTTTCCCTTACGGCACGTCGAGCCAGTTCACCTGCCAGGTGCGTAAGCTCAGTGTAGCGATCCGCCAGATTCTCCTTTCCGAGATAACTCGGCACAGTGGAATAACTATTGGTGGTGATAATCCGTGCACCCGCGGCGATATAGTCCTGATGTAGTTGAACAACCATGTCGGGGGCATCCAGCAACGCCTTGGCAGACCAGAGACCGGTGGCAGAACCACCACCACGGCGGGAAAGTTCGCCCCCCATTGCACCGTCCAGAACGGTAATCACTCTAATATCCCCCTTATAAAGTCAAAGAACTATCCCTTTGTCCTTATAGTCATTAATCGTGGCTGAATCCAGCCCCAATTCTTTGAGCACATCTGTCGTATTCTGTCCGTGGGCAGGAGCATGTGAACCCGCCGTGAGCCTTTGGCCGCCAAATTTCGCCGGTGACCGCACAATTCTCATCGAACCCAATGCGGGGTGTTCTCGCACCTCTATCGTGCCGTTAGCCTCAATCTGAGGCTGGTCCAGTACATCTTCATATCCATGGCATTTTGCTGCGGGTACGTCATTTTCCTTCAGCCTGGCCAGGACATCATCCGTTGAAAACTGCATAAAAACCCCGGCAAGTTCCTCCTGAAAAGCTTCCAGGTTTAGCAGAAGTTTTTCCAGCGAATTGAATCGCGGATCGTTCAGCAGATCCTCCCTGCCAACTGCACGCAACACTCCTTCTCTCTGCTTGTCTGTTGCCGCACTTAATGTTATCGCACCATCAATGGTCGCCGAAAGGTTATAAATCAGGTCGGCAAGGTGCGGCTGCACCTCCACATCATCATCCAGCAACGTGTTGTTCATGAATCCGTCAGGAAAGATGAAGAACAAGCCCGCATCCAGCATCGACAGGTCGATATGCTGCCCTTCACCCGTCTTCTCGCGGGCGAGGAGCGCCGCCGTAATCGCCTGAATGGCCGTATACGCGGTAATCTTGTCACATATCAGGTTACGCACAAATGTCGGTGTTCCTGTTCCCTGGGAGGCAGTAATGCCTGAGTGTGCCTGGATAATCGGATCATAGGCGGGCGCATTCGTCAGTGGTCCATCCTTACCAAAACCCGATATGGCAATATAGACGAGGCCAGGATTGAGC
>JADFKH010000281.1 GCA_022565025.1 Pseudomonadota bacterium | reverse complement strand
GTGAAGCAGTCGTCCGCGGTGTTGCACCTCTGGGTAAGGACATGCCATTTCCTGCGAGGCGCGCCTAACGGTCAACCGCTTCACGACTCGCTGAACCCAACAATACAAGCTTGACAGTACACTAGCCCGCATGTTGCAAAAAGGCGGCCGGGGTGTGATCAAATGGGGCTGTTCAGTTCTGGTTCATCGGTCAGGCTATATTCTGTCTTCGAAGGTTCGGAAACCGGCTCAAAAAGGAGATTGAAATGGCCCAGTACATGAAAAGCGTATTTTTGCGAATTCCCAGCGTAATATTCCTGGCAGTAGTCGCTTTGCCTGCCTGTGCTGGACACGGCAAAGTCGCATATTCAAACCCTGCATATGACCATTCACAGTATGACTATGCGCAGGTGTTGCAGGTTCGGCCAGTCACTGAAATCGTACAAATTCAAGAAGAACGGCAGGTCTGCCGGGAAGAGCCGGTTCAGCATCACGTTGCGGAGCATCGCTCACCTGTACCGGTGATCTTTGGCTCCATCCTTGGTGGCGTGATCGGCAGCCATTTCGGCGGCGGTCATGGTAAAACTCTGGCCACCATTGCCGGTGCCACAATCGGTGGTGCGGTCGCCCGGGATGCCCAGGTTAATAGCGATCATTCACAGCATTACACCACTCTCGAACAGCGATGCTACTTGGAAACCAATTGGCATAACGAGGAACGCGTTGTTGCCTGGGACGTAGACTGGGCTTACCACGGCAAAACCTACCACAGCAGGATGAATGAACACCCGGGCGACCGTATTCGGGTCAGGGTCAGCGTGGATCCTGTTTATCCGTGATTCGATGAGTTGATGTGAACACTCCTGCAGTTCCGGGGCCCATCTGAGGAATCCCGAAACTGTGTTATATGCGGCGCCAGCTCCCGGCGCCGCTTTTTTTCACCTTGAAGGAGTGCCGGCTGTGCAATAAGCTGCAAAAAGCTCTTGCAGGCCATCTTTTTCATGGAATGAAGAGCGCCTTCCCCGTACCATCCGTCAATGACTGCGATTGACACTTCTGAAGACACTCGGGCACCGCACCGTCAGGTTTGGGCCATCGCCGGCCCGGCCATTCTGGCCAACTCTTCTGCTCCCATGGTCGGGTTCGTGGATACCTGGGCGATTGGGCACCTTCCTGGCGCGGTACACCTGGCCGCGGTCGGCCTGGGCAGTGTAATTTTCAGTTATATCTTGTGGGCCTTCGGTTTTCTGCGCATGGGTACCACCGGCCTGGTTGCGCAGGCCAAAGGCAGGAATGATTCGGCAGAACTGCTGGCCGTGGTGATTCGTTCCAGCGCGCTGGCTCTGTTCTTGGGCCTGTTATTGCTGGTTTTGCAGGAGCCCATACTGTTGCTTTCGCTAAAAGCAATGGCACCGCCGGACCGTGTGGCGGAGATCACGTCGGAGTATTTCCTGATCCGCATTTGGGCCGCTCCGTTCACCTTACTGGTCTTCGTGATAGCGGGTGTGCTGTTCGGTCTGGGTAAGACCCGGACTGTGTTGTGGATCCAGTTATTACTTAACGTGACCAATGGCGTACTGAACATGGTGCTGGTCATCGGGTTCGACATGGGCGTGCCCGGAGTTGCCTGGGGCACGCTGATCGCACAATGCCTGGCTGCACTGGCCAGCATTTGGGCAATGATCAGCTTGTTCGGCCTGAAAACCCTGCTGGAAGCCATGCGCGATGCTCGAAGCTGGGTGCTGGAGCGTTTCCGTCACTTGGTGCTGATCAATGGTTTCATCTTCATCCGCACCATTTTCCTGATGACCGCGCTGGCCATAGTCATGCGCGTCGCAGGCGGCATGGGCGAGACAGAAATGGCCGCAAGCCACGTGATCAACCAATTCATGATGCTGTTGGCTCTGGGCCTGGACGGCTTTGCTCATGCAGCCGAAGCGCTGGCTGGTTCCGCCTGGGGCCTTGGCAAACGCGATATATTCCGGCGCTGGGTAGTGATTACGAGCGCCTGGGCGGTAGTGGCCAGCCTGGTTTACACCCTGATTTTCTGGCTTGCTGGTGACGGTATCGTCGCGGTGCTGACCGATCTTGAGGATGTGCGCGCGCTGTCACGAGACCTGATGCCGCTGCTGGTTATCATGCCCGTCGTTTCGGTGTGGTGCTTCCAGATGGACGGCGTGTATATCGGCGCCACCGCGGCCGCCGCCATGATGGTGACCATGGGAATTGCGTTCGGAATTTATTTGCTGATCCTCAATCCAATGACCAATGCATGGGGGCTTCGAGGCCTGTGGGGTGCAATACTGGTCTTCATGGCAGTGCGGGGAATTTCGCAGCTAGTATGGTATCCACGCCTGGAGCGACGGTTGGGCTAAGCTGAAAAGCAGGCACAGAATTTCTCACAGTGCGAGATAAGCGTAAAATTATCCCTGTAGAGTGCGTTTTTCTCGCAAAACCCTGAACCCTGGAATTCACTCGCGATGAATTTTTCCAATTGGATCGACGGTTCGGGTCGAGCCGCAATGTCGACTTCGATAGCGCGCAATACTTTTTCCGCAGCACGAGCGTAGCGCAGGCTCAGCGATAAGGTGGTCAATCGACCCAGGCGACCAGAGAGAAGCGCTCGCCGCGGGTTACAGG
>JADFKH010000094.1 GCA_022565025.1 Pseudomonadota bacterium | reverse complement strand
AATGGCGCCGATCCGGGCACAGGCCAGCATCGCGATGGCCGCTTCCGGGATCATCGGCATGTAAATCGTCACCCGGTCACCCTTGGTCACACCGAGTTTTTTCAAAATATTGGCCATCCGGCACACCCGCTGGTGCAATTGGCGATAGGTGATGTGTTCATCACGGCCCGGGTCGTCTCCTTCCCAGATAATGGCCGTCTGATCGCCGCGTTGATCGAGGTGGCGGTCAATGCAGTTGTAGCAGGCGTTCAGCACGCCGTCCTCGTACCAGCGGATGTGAAGGTCGGAGAGATCCAGGGAGACATCCTTGATCACGGTGGGGAACCGGATCCAGTCCAGTCGTTTTGCCGTGTCAGACCAGAACTGCTCGGCGTTCTCAACGGATTCCCGGTAAATTCGTTCGTATTCCTGCTGATCAATAAGCGCGTTTTGCCTGAATGATTCGGGTACGGGATAAATTTTGTTCATGGGTCAGCGTTTCCAGGTCATGCTGGGACGCCAGCCCCATTTGTACAACAGGCCGGCGCCAAAGATCATGCCACCCAGGTGAGCGAAATGTGCAATGCCGGGCATGGAGCGGGTGACGCCGAACAGCAGTTCAATGCCGCCATAGATCAGGACGAACCATTTGGCTTTGATGGGCACCGGCAGGATAAACAGGAAAATCCGGTTGTCCGGCCACATAACTCCATAAGCCAGCAACAGCCCGAATACACCGCCGGAGGCACCAATGGTCGGATAGAGACCACCCTCCAATTGCTGCACCAGTAACTGGACGATGCCCGCTCCAATGACGCAGGTGGCATAAAAGACAGCGAATTTCTGACTGCCCCAGGATTTTTCCAGGGGCGCACCAAACATCCATACCGCAAACATGTTGAAAAACAGGTGATTGAAGCCACCGTGAAGAAAGCCATAGCTCACCAGTTGCCATGGCTCGAAAAAGCCGCTGTCAAAGGGCCATAATGCGAGTTCAGGTGAAAGGTTCCTGGCCAGGAAGATGGCCGCGCACGCGACGATAACCCCCAGTGAGACAGGGGGGGGCATGAATGTTTTCCGGTATTGATTCAAAAAGGGCGACTCCTGATGCAGGTGTTCATATTACAATACGTTGTGGAAATGCAAAAACAAAAATTGTCCGCCAATGTGCATCGGGTTACCGTTTATGCCTCTTCGAGCAATGCGCTCGTCGATTCCTATTACGATGCCGCCAGCCGGCTGGGCAGTATTCTGGGCGGTGCTGGTTTCGATATTGTCTACGGGGGTGGTGGTGTCGGACTGATGCGCGCCATGGCCGATAATGCGCTGGCAGCGGGCGCACATGTCCACGGGGTGATACCCGGCTTCCTCAATACGGTTGAGCATGCCCATAAAAACCTGAGTCAGCTGGAAGTCGTGCATGACATGCGTGAGCGCAAACACAGGATGCTGGTCGATTCGGATGCCGTTGTCTCGTTGCCAGGAGGCAGCGGTACCTGCGAGGAAGTGTTCGAGGTTCTCACGCTAAAACGCCTGGGACGGTTCCTGGGTCCGGTCGTGCTGGTGAACACCAATCATTATTTTGATCGCCTCATTGATTTCCTTGAGCACAGCGTAAGCGAGCGTTTCATGTCCCCCCTACACCTGGAAATGTGGTCGGTGATCGACCAACCGGAACAGGTGCTGGATGCCCTGTTGTCGGCAAAAGCCTGGAGCAGTGATGCCTTCAAATTTGCTGCGGTAGCCGGTACTCCTTCCGGGGGGTACCGGTGAGTAAATGAACCCGATGCCCGATTTGAAGGTTCGCGTGGTGCCACCACGTCACGGTATCGCCTGGCTGGTGCAGAGCATGGCGCTGTTGCGGGCCCAGCCCGGCAGACTTTTGTTCATTGCCGTGTTGCTGCAAATCATGATGGGCCTGACGCAGGTGCCAATGGTGGGGTTTCTCCTGATCCTCTCGGTTCCCGCATTGTCGGCTGGCGTGCTGCAAGCAATTCGCGTCACAGCCGAGGGTGGACGTCCGGCACCGACTTTACTGTTTTCGCCCCTGTTATCCGGCAGCCATACCGGTCGTTTGTTGTCACTGGGCGCCCTGATGTTCGCGGTCGGTATTTTGACCGCTTCACTGTTCCTGTCGGGTAGCGAGGCGGTGTTCGATCCGGATTTGCTGGCCAGGATTGAGCGCGGTGACCTCGAAGCCCTGTCGGAACTGGACCAGGGTACCCTGCAGCGCCTGGTGATCGCCTTTTTAATCGGCATATCGGTCAGCGGCACCCTGAGTTATATGACCATTCCATTGATCTGGTTTCATGACCGGAAACTGGGTGCAGCGCTGGCAGGCGGCCTCAGGGCGCTGTTTGCCAACTGGAAACCTTTCATGGTACTTGGTCTGTGTATGGCTGCCTTGCTGGTGCCGGTGGTGCTGTTTGCCGGGATGCTGATCAGCTTTGCCGGAAGCACCGGAGTGCTGTCGGTCATCCTGATGGGGCTGGTGATGATCCTCCTGCTTGCCTTCCAGTTGATCTTATTCGCCACGCAATACTGTGCTTTTGGTGATATTTTTGGTCTGGAAAGTGAGTCGACACCACCTGCGGGGACGGATGACAGTCAATTGGTGGCCTAATTTTTTTCTTTGACCCGGTGCGGTAGCAGGATTCGGGACATCAGCAGGCCGATCTCAAACAACAACCACATAGGCACGGCCAAAAGGGTTTGGGAAATCACATCCGGTGGCGTCAACATCATGCCCAGCGCAAAGGCGCCCACCAGCACGTAGCCCCGCATTTTCGACAGTTTTTCAACCGTGGTTATTCCGGTAGCGACCAGGATGATGGTGGCAATGGGTACCTCGAAAGTAATCCCAAAGGCTAGAAACAGTGTAGTCACAAAGTCGAGGTATTTGCTGATGTCTGTCATCACCGTGACTCCTTCGGGCGCGACGCGCGTGAAGAAGCCGAACACCAGCGGGAATACCACGAAATAGGCGAAAGCACATCCGGTATAGAACAGGACTACCGCAGAATACAGGAGCGGACGAGCCAGGCGCTTCTCCTTGAGGTACAAGGCCGGCGCCACGAATGCCCACAGTTGATACAGAACCACCGGTATCGACAGCAGCAGAGCCAGCAACAGTGAGAGTTTGAATGGGATCAGGAAGGGTGAGGCCACGTCAATCGCAATCATGCTGCTGCCCTCGGGCAACACCGCGGTCAATGGTATTGCCAGCAAGGCATAGAGCTTGCGGGAGAAGGGCAGCAGAACGATTAGTACGACGAGCACGGCAATACAGGCTTTGAGCAGCCTGCTGCGGAGCTCGACAAGGTGCTCAAAGAAACTGAGTTCCGGGTCTTCGTGTTCCCTGGCGCCGGATTGCCGATCTTTGCTAGGTTCCGTCATTGGGTTCATTCGGCTTGCCGGTGCTGTCCTTAGCCGTGGGGTCCAGATTTTTCAGGGGGTCTTTCAGGGAGTCCACGCCGGACTTTACACTATCGACCGCGGATTTGATTTCATTCTCAAAGCGTTTTAGCGGCTGTTTGAATTCTTCCGCGCGGATCTCAGCCTCGATGGTGCGCTTGAGGCTCATCCAGCTTCTGCGCGCCTTGCGCGCAAAGCCGCCCAGGGTGCGGGCGACACGGGGAAGACGCTCCGGGCCAAGCACCAGCAGACCAATGACAGAAAGCAGGAGGAGCTCTGCGAATCCTACGTCGAACATGAGCCAGCCCGCAGATTGCATGAGTTTCCGGAATTGTCGGTTGATTTCACGAGTGCAGCCTGGTTGATCGTGTGCAGAAGCATAGCCATAGCTATGGTTCAAGCAGGATCAGCCGGGATGTGCCGTGAAATCAGGCGACAAACCGGCAGCGGCTTTGTATTTCTTGCCCGACCTGAATGATGCATGTATTTCATTGAAATTATTAAATAATCAAGTAAAGCCCAGCGAAACTCATGCAATGTGCGGGCTAGGATCAGCTGCTGGATTCGGTTTTCTCGACCGACTCTTCAGCCGGGACAGAAGATTCTGTATCCGGGGCGATCTGGTCCGGCTCGAGTTTTTCTTCCTGGTCCCCCAGGTCTTCGTCCATGCCCTTGCGGAAACCCTTGACCGCAGCGCCGAGGTCACTGCCCATGTTCCGCAGCCTTTTGGTGCCGAAGACCAAGACGACAATAAGCAGCAGGATGAGTAACTGCCACATGCTGATTCCACCAAATCCCATGATCGTGCTCCGTAGTTCAGGTGTCCTTAATTCTAACGTAAAGCGCGCAGGATCAGAACCGCCGGGTGGCCGCCATGCCGGTCAGCAGCATCAGTGCAGAAAACAGCAGCATGCCGTAATGGCTCAAAGTAGGAATGCCTTCATAAAATACCGTGTTGGTCACCGTGCATAAATGGGGTTCATCACCGACAAGAACAGACATTTCATCCGAGCAATCGTTGTCCGATACGACAGCACTTTGTGTGACCTGCTGTTCCACAAGGCAGTTTGTGCTGCCATCCAAGCGGGGATAAACCGTGGCCGTGCGGCTGTCGTTATCGCCCGTTAATACCCATGACCAGTGCATGGTCCCATTGTTGACATCGCCATCTCCATCCACGGCGTTGGCGCATGACAGATCGATCCTGGTGGTTTCGTCGATAGCGATCTCAGCGCTTTTATACAGCCATTGCTGGGTCACCGTGATCTCTACATCTTGTTTGTCCCCGCCAGGGTTGCAGCCTTTGGGAACCGTAATGGCCAGGCTCTCGAAACCCGATTCGGCGGTGTCCTTCACGTCGAAGGCGGCGCCGGTCGACGTATTGATCCTCATCACCTGGCTGGGGAACTGAAGCTGACGCCGGTCTACGATGGCCCAGAGCTGGCCGGTGTCATCAAAGGCCAGGCCGCCCTCGGTGTAATTGCCCACCGTGGGCCCGAGCGGGCCAATTATCGTGGCCACCCCGGTAGACGTATCGATTTGGTACAGATTCGGCGTATCCACCTTGCCTTCACCATCTATACCGTTACCCAGCCCATACAGTATTACCGGGTTGCCATACGCCGCCAGGGCGCTGATTTTGATGCCCAGGCTACCCTCTGAGCCGATCAGGGTGGTAGTTCCCTCCAGGTCCATGAGATACAGGGAGCCCTTGGCGATTGAAGTCAGGTACAGATTGTCATCGCAGGCGAAGGTCATGCCGAAGTCATTTCCACCACTGGTGGGCAGGCCGGAAATAGAGACTTCACCATCGACCTGCACCTGGGCTGTGTCTAGGTCCAGCGGAAACAGTGTCATCGAATCATCGTCAACGCCGTAAAGTGTGCCGTCCGGGGCGAATGCGAGGCCTTCGACATCGAGCTTGACATCATCCACGAACGGTAGCTTCACGCTCCCGATCCGGGTCTCAGCGCCGGTGGCCAGATCGATAAGGATCAGGCTGTCGGCATTATTGGAGCCACTGTCCGAATTGATGCTGTAGCCAACAGGCGCGGCGGCCAAAGGCGCGCAAAGCGTCGTCAGCAACATCACAACCATGGTTTTCATCAACTTTTGCATCAGCGCACAATCCCATCTCGCCAGTTAAACGCCGGGCCAGCAATGCTAGCAGAAAAAACAAATAAAACAAGATCTTAGTTGCTGTTTCCTGGTCTCTGGAGAGGGCTGTTGTGTATTCACCACAGGGCCAAGCAGCACTGAAATTCGGGACACAGGTCCCGAGGAGACAAGAAGTTTCGAAATTGTAAGTATTTACACAAATTCAGCGTGTGGTAGCTATCAATTTTGAGGTATTTGTTGGAATATGTGTTTGCATTTGTGGCGTGTGTGCAACATATGGAAGAAACAACAAATAACCAACCAAAGACCGGCTTATTGCTGGTTAACCTGGGCACAACCGAAGCGCCTCGGTGGGCAGCGGTCGCCCGATTTCTCCGGGAGTTTCTGTCAGACCCCAGAGTGGTGGATCTGCCTCGCTACCTGTGGTTGCCGCTGCTGTATCTCGTCATCACACCGCTTCGTGCTGGCCGTTCGGCTGCCGCCTATCGAAAGATCTGGTGGCCGGAGGGATCGCCGTTGCTGGTGTTGACCCAAAGATTGTGTGACCAGGTCGAATTGAAGCTCAACGGTAAAGCGGACGTTGCTATCGGCATGCGCTATGGAGAGCCTTCGATCCACCGGGCACTGGAACGGTTTCGTTATTCCGGTGCCTGCAGGGTGATCGTCCTGCCCCTGTACCCACAGTTTTCAGCAAGTACGACCGCGTCCGTCTACGATGCTGTGGAAAAGGCCCTCAAGGCCATGGAATGGCAACCCGAAATAATGCGGATTGAGCAGTATCATAATCATCCGGGCTGGGTCGAGGCGGTAGCTGCCAGCATCCGGGCGTACCGTGAAATGCACGGCAAGGCGGAGAAATTGATCTTCTCCATGCATGGCCTCCCGCAGCGCTTTGTAGAAAATGGCGACCCCTATGAAGATCAGTGCCGCCAAAGTATCGAGTCGATTGTTTCGACGCTTGGACTTAAGCGGGATGAATGGCTTCTGACTTACCAGTCGCGGGTCGGTCGCGAACCCTGGTTACAACCTTATACCGACTTTACCTTGCAGGAACTGGCGAAAGCCGGAGTGAAACAGGTTCAGGTCGTCTGCCCGGGCTTTGCCGTGGACTGCCTGGAGACCTTGGAAGAAATTGAAATTCGGAACACCGAATGGTTCGTAGCCGCCGGCGGGGAAAAACTGGAATACATACCCGCATTGAATGACAGTGAGCAGCATGCAGACTTGTTGCTGGAGCTTATTAACTGGTAGGGCCGGCTTCGTGGCATACTTTCGTTTTTGTCTCAGGAAGATTCAGTATGTCCCAGATCGTTACGCTAGAGCGCCGGGGTGATATCGAAATCATCACCATAGACAACCCGCCGGTAAATGTCTTTTCTCACGCCGTAAGGGCGGCCCTGATGGATGCATTTGACGAGGCGGATGCCAGTGACAGTCGCGCTATCGTGTTGCGTTGCGCCGGGCGTACCTACGTTGCCGGTGCGGACATTACCGAGTTTGGAAAACCACCGCAAGAACCCTTGCTGCCGGACTTGCTCAACCGCATCGAAAACTGCTCCAAGCCGGTTATTGCAGCGCTTCATGGCACCGCCCTGGGTGGTGGGCTGGAATCGGCTATTGCGTCGCATTACCGCATCGCTGTGCCGGATGCCCGCCTGGGCTTTCCCGAGGTTTTACTGGGGTTGCTGCCCGGCGCCGGTGGTACACAGCGTGTGCCCCGCCTGATGGGCGTGGAAGTTGCACTGGACTTCATCCTTGCGGGCAAACCCATCAGCGCTGACGCCGCGCTGGCATCCGGGTTGATCGACCGTATCGCTGCAGGGAACCTGCTCGAAGCAGCCCTGGCTTATGCGCAGGAACTCGCTGACAATGGCGCTGTTCCTCGGTGTAGCAGCAAGTTGCCAATCGACCTGGATTCTGTTGCAGAGAATTTTTTCGAGCAAAAGCGTGCTGCCGTGGCTCGCAAAACACGGGGAGTACCAGCACCACAGCGCATCATCGATTGTGTTGAGGCTGCGACGAAACTTGATTTTCGGCAGGGCAGCGCTTTCGAACGTGAGAAGTTTGTAGAATTGATGAATTCGCCGGAATCGGCCGGGCTGCGCCATGTTTTCTTCGCCGAACGCCAGGCATCGAAGATCGAAGGTATCGCCAGAAACACACCGCTGCGGCCGGTCAACTCGGTGGGTATTATCGGTGCCGGCACCATGGGCGGCGGCATTGCGATGAATTTCGCCAACGCGGGTATTGCGGTCACTCTGCTCGAGCTCAACACCGAAGCGCTGGATCGTGGAATCGGTATTTGCCGGAAAAACTACCAGCGATCAGCAGCGAAGGGCCGTTTTACGCCGGAGCAGGTCGAGCACTTCATGGGCCTGATCAGTGGTACGACATCCTATGAAGACCTGACCGACGTTGATCTCGTGATCGAGGCCGTGTTCGAAGACCCACAGATCAAATACGAGGTTTTCCGCAAGTTGGATGCGGTATGCAAGCCCGGCGCCATCCTGGCTTCGAACACCTCTTACCAGGATATCGACGCGATTGCCGCGGTTACTTCCCGGGCGCAGGACGTGTTGGGCATGCATTTTTTCAGCCCGGCTAATGTGATGAAACTGCTCGAAGTGGTGCGCGGTGAGAAGACCGCAGATGACGTATTGGCGACCGTGATGAAGCTGGCGAAGAAAATCCGCAAGGTTGCGGTCCTGTCGCGTGTGGGTTACGGATTTATCGGCAATCGCATGCTGGGCGGCTATTTCCGCGAAGCCCAGATGCTGCTGCTCGAAGGTGCTACACCTTCACAGGTCGACGGCGCGATGCAGTCATTCGGCATGGCCATGGGCCCGCTGGCGGTGGGCGACCTGGCAGGGCTGGATATCGGCTACAAGGCTCGCCAGGCGCTACCGGACCGCCCGGACCATCCGGCAACCCACGTCGCCGATCAGTTGGTCGAAATGGGACGCCTGGGCCAGAAAACCGGCGCGGGTTATTACCGCTATGATGCGGAAACTCGTAAGCGCCTGGTGGATCCGGAAGTGGAGGCTTTGATTCGTGCTGAGGCGGGGCGGCTGGCCATCGAGCCCCGTACTTTTAGCGATGAGGAGATCGTCGCCCGGGTGATCTACCCGCTGATCAACGAGGGCGCGAGGGTCCTCGAAGAAGGTATTGCCCAGCGTGCCAGCGATATTGATATCGTTTATATCTACGGTTATGGATTCCCCGCGCATCGCGGCGGGCCGATGTTCTATGCCGATACGGTGGGTGCTAAAGCAGTCTACGACAGGATTTGCGAGTTCCGCGATACGCTGCGAGCAGACGATTGGCAGCCTGCGCCTTTGCTCGAAAAGCTGGCAGCTGATAACGGGCGGTTCAATTCCTAGCCCGCTGGGGGGCCGACGAACATTTCGTAGGCAATATTGTTGGCTTCTGACTGGTAACTGTAGCCGGTGTCGGCCAGGAAGCGCTGGAACCGCATGCTGTCCTCGTCAGGTACCTGGATGCCCATCAGCACCCGGCCGTATTCTGAACCGTAGTTGCGGTAGTGGAACAGGCTGATATTCCAGTCGGTCTTCATACCGCGCAGGAATTGCAGCAGGGCGCCGGGGCGCTCCGGAAATTCGAAGCGGTAAAGCTGTTCATTTTCGACCTCCGCCCGCCCGCCCACCATGTGGCGGATGTGCAGGCGGGCCATGTCGTTACTGGACAGGTCAGATACGGGGAAGCCGTGTTCCCGCAATTCGCTGAGTATTCCTTCTTTCTCGGCCAGTCCGTCTTTCAGCGCAATACCGACAAAAAGATGGGCAACCGAGTGGTCCGCGTAGCGGTAAATGAATTCGGTGATGTTGCGCAGCCCGACGGTTTCGCAAAAATCCAGGAAGCTGCCGGGCCGTTCGGGAATCGTGACACCAAGCAGGGCTTCTTGCTCTTCACCCACGGCTGCACGCTCGGCAATATGCCGCAGACGGGCAAAATTCACGTTGGCGCCGGATAAAACGGTGGCCGCGCAGCCGGTGCTGCCAGGGTTGCCGGCAAACCAGCGCTTCAAACCAGCGATGGCCAACGCGCCGGCCGGTTCAGCAATGGCGCGGGTGTCCTCATAGGTGTCCTGCACCGCGGCGCAGATTTCATCGTTGTCCACGGTGATGATTTCGTCCAGCAATTGGGAACAGATGGCGAAACTGGTAGCGCCGACTTTTTTCACCGCCACGCCTTCGGCAAAATGGCCGACTTCCGGCAGCGACACGGGCTTTCCAGCCTGGAAGGCCGCCTGCATGGAGGCCGATTCTTCGGCTTCCACGCCAATCAGCTTTATCCCCGGGTGCAGGTACTTGCTGACCAGGGCCATGCCAGCCGCCAATCCTCCGCCACCGATAGGAATGAACAGGTAATCGATGGGAGTGATTCGTCCGGCAACAGGGTAAGGTTGGTCGGCTACAGTGAAGAGATTCTTGAAGACGACGATTACTCCGGCATTCCAGATGACATTATATTGGTGCCAGGCGATAGCACTTCGATGATCGACAGAGTCGACTTGAGCCCAGAGTTCCTTTCATTCATACATGCGCCATTCAAAGACGACTTTGAGGCCGACCGCAACGACACCAGTATCGCGATGCAGGTCACTCTCACGGACGGAGATCAGACCTGCAGAGCGCTACTGCTGGGTGATCTCAGCAATCCGACAGTCCGGCGCATCTTCGATATCAGCGAGGCTGATTCAGTTGCGTGGAACCTTCTTCTAGCTCCTCATCATTGCTCCAAGACCGTCATGTACACAAAGGATGACAACGACGAGGACGAACTTGACTCCGAACTGATGGGGTGGTTCGAGGAGGCGGGTGGCGCCTGTAG
>JADFKH010000280.1 GCA_022565025.1 Pseudomonadota bacterium | reverse complement strand
AATCCGGCCATGGTGTTAATATTGATGCCCTGAGTCATTGGTGTGATTTTGTGTTTCATTGGTGTGCCTTCCTCATTGCCAATCATCATGAAAGTCCGTCCAGCCGCCGGCCATTACACCAAGGCCGCCCGTGCCAAGCGCCTTTTCGATCACGTTTTCGAGGTAAACAATCTGGAAAGTGCCGTTGAAATTGCCCATTTCCGCGTCGATGATGGCCGCGCCGTAGACCGTGGCATGGCCGTTTGCCTCAAAGATGGCATTCGGTTCTTCTACATCCGTGACGAAGACCATGCCGAAAAACTCGGCGCCGGCATTGAAATGTGTTTCCAAGGCCGCCGAGATGAGCAGGACAGGTGTTTCCGCAGAGCCGACCCTCACCTGAATGTCGCAGTCTTCACCCGTCACCCAGAAAATTCCCGTTGAATTTTCGTCCAGATCGCCACAATTATTTATGACCGTCGCCGTTCCCTTGACCTTCGCAATCCCTTCTGGGGTCTTCTCCTCGCCAAAGACATACAGGAACAGGTCGCAAGGGAAACCTTCATCAAGCGCTATATCAAAGTTTAAAAAATCGTCGTCACTGAGGAGTAAATCCCCTTGGTTTTCAGCGCATGAACAGCTTGCCCATGGGCAGGCATAGTCATCGGGAAATTCATCCACCCCATACCATTCTTCGCGCTCGCAGGTGGCCCACGATCCATTATCGGCATCCACTACCGGCGCGGCGCCGCAAGTAGTATTGTTATTGAGCCAGGCCGATACCGGGACACCAACACCGTAGCCATTTGGATTGGGGACAAGTTCCGCTGTCCCCTGCGGCGGGAAAGTGGTCTTACTGGTCAGCGGCACACCGGGTGCGGTGCCGCCGCCGCCCGGCGCGGTACTCGCTACTTTTTCAATAACCAGCGCCTCGGCGGAGCAGGTGCCGCCGTCGCAGTCTGCTTCACCCCGGGCCAGCAGCGTGACCACGAAATACCGGTCATCCTGGAGCGTGTCATCGGTGGTGCAGCCCTGGACCACCGGATCGGCGGTAAAATCCATTAATGTCATGCACAGCAGCGCCTCTACCATCACCTGTTTCGTTGCATCTTGGATTATTATCCCATCCGTATTCAAAGGCAGTTCAGTCGAACCCCCAAACGAGTAGTAATAGCTGCCTTCGCGCAATGCAAAAATGCTTTCGCCGTAACAGGGATGGCTGCCTTCGCCGGATGCCGTGGTGACACCCTGGCAAGATATCCAGCGTTCAGCACCCGCCGAAAACCAGCCATCCGCTCCGTTGGGCAACAGGTCTGTGACCGAAGAAACCACCAGCGCCTGGTTGGCGAACATAAATTCCCTGGCATGATTCAGGCCGGCTTCTGCCGTATGGAATGCCAGCTTCTGACGCATGTCGTTGGCGGACTTGTGCTGTTCAAATATGCCGCCGCTTACGGCGTACATGATCAACTCGCTCAGCAGCAACAGGATCATTACAGCGCTGAACATGGTCAGCGCCCCTCGCTGGCGGCGGGGAAGCGCGCTGCTTGTTTCCAATGGCTTGTGCATAAACAATTCCTTTATTTCCCGGCGCGTCTTTGGCCCAGGATTGGCGTTCGCTTACAGGAAAATATCGTTGCGGACTTTTATGGAATCCTCGATTCTGCGGGTGATGCTGTCGTCACGGATCAGTTCCCCCTCGAGAATCATCTGGACCTGGCGCGCCCGCTGCGAAACCGTGGTGCCACCTGCTCCACTGGCCGTTTGGGTGAAAGACTCATCGTCATTAACGGTAAACGTGGTGATGTCTACGAAGTCCGGGTTGGTTATCGCCATCCAGCCATTAGGATCGTCATCATCATCCCAGAGCGGAAAGGCCGCTGTGCAAGTCGGAGTCGGAGCGAAATCGCCCACCCACATTATGATCAGCCCGATCGAATCATTAAGTGTAGTAACTCGGCGGAAGCCGCCCGCGTCGTCATTGGTGGCATCACCATCCCAGTCACGGTCCAGTAGAAAAGTAAAACAATCATTGCTGCCATTGATGGTTATATCACCGGCTTGGGGTGCGGAACCATCGCTGCCGCAATCCGCATTCCCGTAGCAATAGATGTTGTTGGCTGAATAGTTGGCGCGCCGAATGTCACGGCTCATCATGCTCATCGTGTTGCGCAGCTCGTCGGTCAGCTGGGACATCTCGATGATACGAGTTGTGGTGCCCAGCGAATTGGACATCAAGGCAACCATTGACCCTATCACGACCACGCTGAGAGTGAGCGCGATCATCGCCTCGATCATGGTGAATCCTGTTTGGTATTGCAGGTTCAGGTACCTACTACGACAGGGCGAAAAACGCCGGGCGCGAGGCTTTTGAGTTGGTTTTAACATTCATACCCCGGCACTGTGGTGCTCGAATCGTTGGAACAAGTTTTCAACCGGCCGGTCACGCTGAGCTGAACGTTCAATGCGTACTTGCCGGTGCGGGACACCAGTTCCAGGGTCACGGCGTCGGTGTGGTCGACCATCAAGCCGCGCACAGGATCATAGACAAATGCCCCGTCCCCCAGCATCCCGTTCATGATGGCAGGGTAGTTGAGATTGGCATCAGTAAAGACCCGCAGTTGTGAATCGATAACGCAGGCATCTGACTCGGTGGGATCGGATTGAGTGCAAT
>JADFKH010000279.1 GCA_022565025.1 Pseudomonadota bacterium | reverse complement strand
GGCCATGGAGATTCCCCAAGAATTGCTGGAACAGTTACGGATAGGTGGCGTGATGGTGGCGCCCGTGGAGAACTATGGAATGCAAAGGTTGCTTGCCATTCATCGGACAGAGGATGGATTTGAAGAGAAGGACCTGGGTGGTGTGATTTTTGTCCCGATGCTGAGCGGTCTTGCCTGAACTCCATGTGGCAACGAACACTATTCGATGGGCACTTGCTGCAGCGCTTGTATGACCAGGTGCTGGCCTGGGCAGCCCACCCGAAGGCGCCTGCTATCCTGTCAGTTCTGAGTTTCGCCGAGTCGAGTTTCTTCCCGATTCCGCCGGATGTCATGCTTGGCCCCATGTGTCTTGCACGGCCTGGAAAGGCTTGGAATTTTGCAGTGCTTTGCACGGCCAGTTCCATCCTGGGTGGCTTGTTGGGCTATGCGATTGGCAAGTGGGCCCTCCAGTGGATCGAGCCATGGTTGATGTCATCGCCCTATGCGGAAATATTCCTCTCAACCGTGGATGCCTTTGAAACATGGGGCGTTGTGTACATTCTGTTGGCCGGTTTCACACCGATACCCTACAAGGTATTCACTGTTGGCGCCGGTGTAATCGGAATGCCGGTGATTCCTTTTCTACTCGGATCGGCGGTCGGGCGGGGCGCGCGTTTTTTCCTGGTCGCCGGCCTGATCCGGGCGATGGGAGACAGGGGCGCACAGCGGCTCAGGGTGTGGGTGGATGCGGCTGGCTGGATTGTTCTGGTGCTAGTCATTATCGCCGGGGTTTCCTGGTGGTATTTCGGGGGCAGGCAGTGAAGTGGGCGGGATGGCTCATGGTGGTGCTGTTGGCTTGCTTTTTGTCCGCATGCCGCACAGGCTGGGCGCCGCTGGAACGGCGAACCAGTGGACAGACCAGTTACCCATTGACCGAAGATGGCCATTACCGCGTTCGCAAAGGAGATTCCCTGCACGCCATTGCATTCAATTATGGCCTGGACTGGAGGGATATAGCTGGCTGGAACCACATATCCGCACCCTACCTGATCTACCCGGATCAGGAGTTGCGACTGACACCACCCCGGTCATACAGCCAGGTAGCACCTCCTCGTGCTGCAGGCAGTAAAATCAGCAGCCAGCCCCGGTCTTCCATAGCGGGGGAAGGTCGCAATCCATCCACATGGATGTGGCCCACCAGCGGCAGAATTACCAGCAATTACAAGGCTAATGACAGTTCCAGGAAGGGCATAGATATCAGCGGAAAAGAAGGACAGACCATCATTGCTGCCGCACCCGGTGAGGTGGTTTACAGCGGCAGTGGATTGATTGCTTATGGTGAACTCATCATCATCAAACACAGTGACCAGTTTCTCAGTGCGTACGCCCACAACCGCAAGCGCCTGGTTGCGGAAGGCCAGAAAGTAAAAGCAGGTACAAAAATTGCGGAAATGGGCAGGAATGACAGGAATCAGGTCCTTCTGCACTTCGAAATTCGTGTCAATGGCAACCCCCGGGACCCTTTGACTTACCTGCCTCGCCGCTAGCCCACATATTGCACGAAGGATTCGGGTATCAGAGTGTAGCTGGCAAAGCAGGTTGGACGATCGCCTGCAGAGTCATAACTTTAGCTATGGCTCAAAGGGGATCGTTCAAGATGCAAGGCCAGATACGCTCTGGACCCGAATAGGACAAACTGTACTTTTTGTAATGGAGTTATTTCAGTCATAAGCTTATAATTTCGCAAGGTTTTATCCAATTATAGGTCCGCCTTCGTGCAATATGCGGGTTAGCTTTCCAGGAAAGAGGGGTGCGAGGATCTTCCGCTCATGAACTGATGGTTACCTGCACCAGCGCTGCTACCACGTTGCGACCTTCTGATACCAGTATATTGAACGTGTCGCATGCTGCACGGGTGGACATGATTTCCACGCCGACAGGCTGCTTATAAAAATGCATTAACAGTTCCGGCTCGAGAAAAACCTGACGTTGGCCGGTTCCGATCAGCACAATTTCGGGTTCCAGGTCAAGAATCTGCTCGATGTGATCGGCGGTAATCTCCCCGGGGCTCGTGACCGGCCAATCCGTAATAAGACGATTGGCGGAAACGATGATGGATCCAGTGCAGAGCTGGTTCACTACCCGTATTCCATCGGCTGAAACAGAATGAATGTAATGGTGCTCGCCGGGTCTTTGCAGGGTCAGATCCATGTCGCGTTCATGCGATATGCGGGCTGGTTTTCCTGGCAAGTGCGATTATCGGCTTTTTCTTATTACGCCGGAAGAAACAGGCGACCTGGCCCATTGCGTGTATTTTCTGTGCAGAACATTGCCGGCTAATCTTGTTAATCCAGGCTGTGCGGGTGTCGCGATCTGCTCGTAGTTTGATTTTGACCAGCTCATGGTGCTGCAGGGCGGATTCGATCTCAATCATCACGTTTTCATTGAGGCCATTGTCTGCAACCCTAACAACGGGCTGTAGTGAGTGAGTCAAACCGCGCAAATATCGAATTTGTTGGTATGTCAGTGGCATTTTGTACTCCCTGATGTGGCAAACTGGTCATGGTTCAACCCGTACGTTGTACCTGTTGCTTGCGGGCCAAGGCAGCGGATTTTCCGATCCCAAAAGCATGAGGGGCGGCTCCCATACTTGCCGTTATCTTATCGTGCTGGGAAAG
>JADFKH010000003.1 GCA_022565025.1 Pseudomonadota bacterium | reverse complement strand
CGCTGGAAAGCAGAGGATGCCGGCCTGCCAATCAAAGGGGCCGTGATGGCGTCGGATGCATTCTTCCCTTTCCGGGATGGAATCGACACTGCGGCAGAAGCCGGCATCGCTGCCGTCATACAACCCGGTGGCTCCATGCGGGACGAGGAAGTCATTGCAGCCGCTGATGAACACGGCATGGCAATGGTATTTACCGGCATCAGGCACTTTAGGCACTAGGGTGGCCTGGTGTAGTGTCCTATACTAGATGAAAGTCCTCATCATCGGCAGCGGCGGCCGGGAACATGCATTGGCCTGGTGCGCGGCCCTATCACCCGACGCAGAGAAGGTTTTCGTGGCTCCTGGCAACGCCGGCACCGCCGGTGAGCCCGGTGTTGAAAATGTTTCCATTGATGCAAACGACCTGGGCGGTCTGCTCAATTTTGCCCGCGAAAAGGGAGTAGACCTGACCATCGTCGGGCCGGAAGATCCACTCGTCAACGGGATTGTCGATCTTTTCACTGGAGCGGGCCTGGCCTGCTTCGGCCCAACCGCTGCAGCAGCCCAGTTAGAGGGCTCCAAGGCTTTTGCGAAGGACTTCATGGCGCGCCATGGTATTCCCACGGCTGCCTATGGGATTTTTACCGGGGTCGAACCGGCGATCCGATTTATCCGCGAGCACGGTGCGCCCATTGTGGTAAAGGCGGACGGCCTGGCAGCCGGCAAGGGTGTCATCGTGGCGCAAACGACTGCTGTCGCCGAAGCCGCTGTGCACGATATGATGGCCGGCAACACATTCGGGGACGCCGGTCACCGGGTGGTCATCGAAGAGTACCTCGAAGGTGAAGAAGTCAGCTTTATCGTCATGGCCGATGGCAGGAACATTCTCCCACTGGCCACATCGCAGGATCACAAGGCGGTTGGTGATGGCGACACCGGCCCCAATACCGGCGGCATGGGCGCCTATTCCCCTGCTCCGGCGGTTGACGATAACATGCATCGCCAGGTGATGGCCGAAGTCATCCAACCCACCATCGAAGGCATGGCCGCCGATGGACTTCCTTTCACCGGTTTTCTCTATGCCGGCCTGATGATCTCTCCAGCGGGTGATCTGCGGGTACTCGAATTCAATGTCCGCTTTGGCGATCCCGAAACCCAGCCCATCCTGATGCGCCTGCGGTCGGATTTACCGGCACTGTGCCTGGCGGCTATCGAGGGCCGCCTGGAGCACGTGAAAGCCTGTTGGGACGACCGTGCTTGCCTGGCTGTGGTCATGGCGGCAGAGGGTTACCCGGGCAGCTATGCGAAGGGCTTCCCCATCAGCGGGCTCGACAGTGACTTTCCGCAACACGTCAAAGTGTTCCAGGCCGGCACCGTCCTGGCACAAAGCGAAGTGGACATTTGCACTTCGGGAGGGCGGGTGTTGTGCGTGTGCGCGCTGGGAGAGACCGTCGCCGAGGCCCAGCGTGAAGCATACCGCGCCTGCGGGCAGATTGTCTGGGAAGGCGCATTCACCCGAAGCGATATCGGATACCGCGCCATCGAGCGAGAGCAAAGCCGGTAGGGAACCCTCATGGATGTTTCCCACCTGCTGGATGAACTGAACGAACCTCAACGCGAAGCAGTAACGTCCAGTAACAGTCACGTGCTGGTCCTGGCCGGGGCCGGCAGCGGCAAGACCCGCGTACTGGTGCACCGCCTGGCCTGGCTGATCCAGGTCGAACACGTCTCACCGCTGGGTGTACTGGCAGTCACCTTCACCAACAAAGCAGCCGGGGAAATGCGGGAACGCACCGGTAAGCTGCTCGGTTTTTCCACCCGTCCATTGTGGGTCGGAACTTTTCATGGCATTGCCCACCGCCTGCTGCGCATGCACTGTCAAGAGGCGGACCTGCCTGAGACTTTCCAGATCCTGGATGCGGAAGACCAGCAACGCCTGTTGCGCCGGATCATCCGCGATGAGGGCATGAACGAAGCCGACTGGCCGGCACGCCAGGCACAATGGTTCATCAATGCCCGCAAGGACGAGGGCCAGAGACCGCAGAATATCGAACACCTCGACCACCCGGTCACCTCGACTTGGGTACACATCTATAAGCGTTACCAGGATCATTGCAACCGGGGTGGTTTGGTCGACTTCGCCGAGCTGCTGCTCCGCGCCCATGAGCTCTGGCTGGATCACCCAGACGTGCTGGAGCATTACCGCAAGCGCCTCCAGCACCTGCTGATCGATGAATTTCAGGACACCAACGCCATCCAATACGCCTGGTTGCGACTGCTGGCCGGAGACAGCGGGCGCATGTTCGTGGTCGGTGACGACGACCAGTCCATTTACGGTTGGCGCGGGGCAAAAGTGGAAAACATCCAGTATTTTGTACGTGATTTTCCAGATGTACGTACCGTGCGCCTGGAACAGAATTACCGCTCCACCGGCAACATCCTGGACGCCGCCAACGCCTTGATCGCCAATAACCAATCGCGCATGGGCAAGAAGCTGTGGACGGATGGTCCGAGCGGCAAGCCCATTCAGGTTTATGCCGCCTTCAATGAACAGGACGAGGCCCGCTTTGTAGTCGAGCGCATCCAGCAATGGCTGGATCAAGGCCGGCGTGCCGACGGCAGCGCCATACTGTACCGGACCACAGCGCAGTCACGCCTGTTCGAGGAAAATTTGCTGCAGGCCAGCATCCCTTACCGCGTGTACGGCGGCCAGCGGTTCTTTGAGCGCACCGAGGTCAAGGACGCCCTGGCTTACCTGCGCTTGCTGAATAACCCGAATGACGACGCCGCCCTCGAGCGGGTGGTCAACAAGCCAGCCCGCGCCATCGGTGCGAAAACCCTTGCCATCATCCGCCTGCAGGCCAGGGAAAGCGGGCTGACCCTGTGGCAGGCTGCAGGCGAGTGTGTATCCCAGGAAAAATTCGCAAAGCGTGCGGGAACGGTTGTTTCTGCTTTTATCCAGTTGATTGACAGCATGCGCGAGCGCATGCAGGACTGGACACTGGGCAAGCAGATGCAGGGCGTAATCGACGACAGCGCGCTGGCTTCACACTATGAGAAAGAACCACGCGAACGCATGGAAACCCGTATCGAAAACCTGGGCGAGTTGGTCAACGCGGCCGACGCCTTTATCCTTCCCGTTGAAGATGCCGAGGCCGGGCTGACCGAACTGCAGTCCTTCCTCAGCCACGCAGCCCTGGAAGCGGGCGAAACCCAGGGGGAAAGCTGGGAAGATTGTGTCCAGCTGATGACGCTGCACTCCGCCAAGGGCCTGGAGTTCCCACTGGTGTTCATGGCCGGTATGGAAGACGGCCTGTTTCCCCACCGTCGCTCGGTAGATGAATCTGGCGGCCGGTTGGAGGAAGAACGGCGCTTGTGCTACGTTGGAATGACCCGTGCTCGGGAGCAATTGTACATCAGCTATGCCGAAACCCGGCGCATGTACGGCTCCCAGAACTACTGCCGGCCGTCACGGTTTATCGACGAGATGCCAGCGGAATTACTCGAAGAAGTCCGTCCGCGCATCGCTGTTCATCGCCCCTACGTACCAGCGCGCCCGTCGACTTCTCCAGTCGGCCTGAGTCAAGACCTGGCATTCAGCCTGGGCCAAGCCGTGTTACATTCAAAATTCGGCGAGGGCACCGTCATGGCTTTTGAAGGCGCCGGTGAACACACGCGGGTACACGTCAATTTTCATGACGAAGGTGCCAAATGGCTGGTGCTGGCCTATGCGAATCTGCAGGCGTGTTGATATGACTACGTCGCCTATTGCGGAAGAAATCGTTCTGGAGACGCCACTGGGTCAATTGGCAGGCTTGCGCTGGAAAAATGAGGGCGCACCACCGGTGCTGTGTGTACACGGCTGGCTGGATAACGCCGCGTCCTTTGTGCCCCTTGCAGAAAATCTGGCCGGCCTGGATATCGTTGCACTGGACCTCCCGGGGCACGGACTTTCTGAGCACCGCCACCCTACAGCCCGTTATCACTTTATTGATTATCTCTGGGACGTGGACGCGGCTCTGAATGCCCTGGCTTGGGAAAGTTGCCACCTCATCGGGCACTCGATGGGTGGCGGGGTGAGCACACTGTATTCCGCGGCGTCCCCAACCCACGTCCGTAGCGTCGTGGTATTGGACGGCCTGGGGCCAATGTCAAACACCGCAGCGGAAACCGCCAAGCGGTTGCGCAAAAGCATGACGAAAATGCGCCGGGAACGCAATCCACTCAGGCCCTATGATTCGATCGAAGAGATGGTCAACGCTAGGCGTACAGGTTCGGACCTGTCCGCTGACGCTGCGCGTTTACTGTGTGAGCGTTCGGCAAGGCATGTCGGGAAGCATTTTTATTGGCGTACTGACCCCGCTCTGAACTGGGTGTCGCCGATCATCCTGACCGAGGAGCAAGTACTGGATTGTTTGCGTTATGTCGAAGCGCCCCTGCTGTCCTGGGGTGCCACACCGTTTACCAGTTGGTATTCACAGGACAAGGTTCGAGCCTGCCAGGCGGCGATCCAACATGGCCGGCACGAGACTATTGAAGGCCACCATCATTTCCACATGGACGCGCCGGAGAAGATCGCAGAAACTATCCGATCATTCATTCTGGAGAATGATCAAACCCCAAGCCAGCGAGAAAATCATGACCAGCCTGATCAACACTGACATCCCGGCGCGGGAGCGCCTGATTTTCGCGCTCGATGTTCCTGACCTCGATCGGGCAAAAAAGCTGGTGGCATCCTTGGACGACTCCGTGATGTTTTACAAGCTGGGCCTGGAATTCTTTCTTTCCGGCAATTACTTCGAGTTGGCGGGGGAACTCAAGGCGCGGGGCAAAAAGATTTTTGCCGACCTGAAGCTGTTCGACATTCCCGCAACCGTGGCAGCGGCGGTACGCCAATTGGCACGGCACGAAGTCAATTTCTGCACCATCCATGGCAACGATGGCATGCTGCGCGCAGCCGTGGAAGCAAAGGGTGAGATGCAGATCCTGGCCGTGACGGCTTTGACCAGCCTGGATCAGGGCGATCTGGATGACCTCGGTTTCCAATGCGACGCCCGCACACTGGTCTTGTCCCGGGCCCGCCGCGCCCTGGAGTTGGGTTGTGATGGCGTGGTCTCATCCGGATTGGAAGTAGCCGCCCTGCGCGAGTCCTTCGATCACGCCCTGATCACGGTCTGCCCGGGCATCCGGCCCATCTTCAACGACGAAATCCCGCCGGAAGATGACCAGCAGCGCGTGCTAACACCCGCCCGCGCAATCGCCTGCGGCGCGGACTACCTGGTGGTTGGCCGCCCGATCCGCGATGCCGACGACCCCCGCACCGCCGCCGAAAAAATCCAGCAAGATATTCTTTCAGCATTGCAGGAGAAGGTTGACAATACTTAATCTTTTGCATTACAATATACATGTAACATCATAATATTGAATGAAAACAAATTGGTGGACTGCAGCTAAATTACCACAAAATAATCTTACGATCCTCTCCGGCTCTGCCGGATTTCCGGGCGGGCGCATGCCCAGCCCGGATTTTTTTTGTATGATCAATTATGATCTTGAAATGAGCACCGATTTTCCAAAATTGGGGTTTTTTGCATCCCTGCGGCTGCGCTGGTATTTGCTGCTGCGGACCGTGTTGCATGGGTGGGTGAGAGCAAAAACACTGCCGTCACCCTTCGAAGATCTGGACATCAGTTTGGATAAGCCAGTGTGCTACGTGATCGATTCCTATGCCCTGACCTCCCTGCTCATACTGGACAAATCATGCACAGAACTGGGTTTGCCCCGGCCCCTGTGGCCCCTGCAACTTCAATCGGGTACTGAACCCCGTGCTTACCTGGCCCTGCGCAGAAAGAAGGGCCTGATCATCAGGCACACCACACCACGCAGCCACTCCGAAACCTTAGAGAGAATGGTTGACCAAGTTAGCTGCGGCGAAGAGCCGGATATCCAGCTGGTTCCCGTCACGGTGTTGATCGGGCGTGCGCCGGACAAGGAGACCGGACTGGCCAAGATATTCTTCACGGAATCCTGGGAAATCGGTGGGCGAATCAACCGCTTCATCAATTCGCTGATCAACGGCAGAAGCACGATCGTGCAGTACAGCCCGCCCATTTCGCTGCGTGAACTGACCGATGAAGGCCTGGGAACGTCTCGCAGCCTGCGCAAAGTATCACGCATTTTGCGGGTTCACTTCCGGCGGGTCCGCAGCGCAGCCATCGGTCCGGACCTCTCCCACCGGCGTACCGTCGTTGATCGAATTCTAGGCAGTCAGGGCGTAAAATCCGCGATCACTGAAAGTGCCCGAAAAAATAAAACTACAGAGCAAAAGGCCCGGAAACAGGCGCGCAAATACGCCTACGAAATAGCAGCCGACTATTCCTACGCTTTCGTGCGTATTGCATCTTTCACCTTAACCTGGTTCTGGAACAAAATTTATGACGGTGTTGTGCTGCATCATTTTCGCAGTTTCCAGAAACTGGCCCCGGAATACGAAGTCATTTACGTGCCCTGTCACCGCAGCCACATCGACTACCTGCTGATCACATATTTTGTCTACAACAACGGCTTGGTAGCCCCCCACATTGCAGCCGGCATCAACATGAATCTCCCGATCGTCGGGCGGTTTTTGCGCAAGGGTGGCGTATTTTATCTACGCCGTAGTTTTCACACACACAAACTTTACTCTGCGGTCTTCCAAGAATACCTGAGCCGCATCCTGGCCAGCGGTACCTCGATCGAGTATTTCATTGAAGGGACCCGCAGCCGCACCGGCAGACTCTTGCAGCCCAAGGTCGGCATGCTCTCCATGACGGTGCGGGGCTACCTGAAATCGCCGGGCCGGCCGATCATGTTCCAGCCGATTTACCTGGGTTATGAACGCCTGGTCGAAGGTAACAGCTATATCGCCGAGTTGTCCGGCCAGGAAAAGAAGTCAGAATCGCTGGGAGATCTCCTCAGAGTATCCAGGGTCCTGAAACAACGTTACGGGAAGGTGCACGTGAGCTTCGCCGAACCGGTGTTCCTGGATGAGCTTCTGGACAGGCATGCGCCCGGATGGCGCGAAGGCGGGTTCGAAGATCAGCCCAAACCAGCATGGCTTAATCCGCTGAGCAATGAACTCAGCCAGCGGATCATGATCAAAATGAACGAGGCGGCGCATGTAAACGCCATCAATCTGCTGGCCGTCATCCTGTTGCCCATGAAAAAACAGGCCATGGGCAGAGAGGACCTTGCTGAACAACTGGGCCTGTACCTCAACCTGCTTGATCGGTGTGCTTACTCCGACCGGATAACCTTTACCCAAAAGACTGCCGAAGAAATCATTTCCTATGGTATAGAACTCGGAGCCTGCGAAGTCCGTGAGCATGCACTGGGCGACATCATTGCCATCAGGCCCGAGCAGGCAGTACTGCTGACTTATTTCCGCAACAACATTTCCCACCTGGTTGCCCTGCCTTCACTGGTCGCCAGTTGTTTCCTCAACACCCGCACCATTGCAAAAGCGGATCTTCACAGGATTTCGCTGGCCATTTACCCATTCCTTAAAGCAGAGCTATTCCTGCCCTGGGACCAGCAAGGCTTCGCGCAGGCCATCGACAACCATGTCGAGTGGCTGCAGCGTGAGGGCCTGCTACGGGAGGTCTCCGACAAAGGATTGTTGGAGCGCGGAGAAGGCAGCAGCCTGGAAGCCCAGCAGCTCAGGATCATGGCCCTCGGCCAGATTCAGACTTTCGAACGTTACTACATCACCATTGCTGTCCTGGCCAAGAACGGTTCCGGCACTCTCAGCCGCGGTGATCTCGAGAAATTGTGCATTCAAACCGCCCAGCGTATTGCCCAGCTGAGTGAATTCGCTGCCCCCGAATTTTACGACCGCAATCTTTTTCGCCAGTTTATCAGCTTGCTCAGGGAAAGCGGTGCACTCACCACCAACCCGGATGAAAAACTGGAATTCGGCGACAGGATCAATCAACTCAGTGAAGACGCGAAATTCATCCTGAGCAAAGACATCCGCCACGCCATCACGCGCGCAGCCCCCCAGGTCCTCTACGGATAAATATCAAGCGTCCAGGTCTGGAATGAGCTTGGACTCGAGGTAGGCGATCCAGTCCTTGAGTTTTAGTTTGCGTTTTTTCATGCGGGTCAGGTGGAGCTGATCCAGGGAGGGGTCCTTGACCAGCTTGGCAATGGCCTGGTCGAGGTCCCGATGCTCCTCCCTGAGGTGGTTGATCAGCATGGCAATTTCACCGGGATTGTTTGAATTAAGACTCACAGTACCAATATCACCTCAGGGGTACAGGATAATACAGTTTCCGGCGCAATTTACGGTCCAGAGCCCTATTTCGCGTAAAATGCATGGATTGCCGCCCCGGCTGGTTGATGCCTCCAGAATGGAGAAAAAATCATGGATAGAAGAAAATTCGTAAAAACGGCAGGCATGGCAGGAACTTTAGGCCTGCTTGCAGCCTGTGGCAGCAAGGCCGGAACAACCCCCTGCGCGGAGGGTTCATCAGGACCAATCACTGACGGGGTGAAATGGAAAATGGTCACTACCTGGCCACGGGATTTCCCCGGACTGGGCACCGGGGCAAGCCACCTGGCGGAACTCATCGGAAAACTCAGCAACGGCCGCCTGACCGTGGAAGTGTACGGCGGCAATGAACTGGTGCCACCCTTCGAGGTATTCGACGCCGTTCAGCGGGGCACGGCCGAAATGGGCCATAGTGCAGCTTACTACTGGAAAGGTAAAATTCCAGCCGCACTGTTTCTTGCCGGCGTACCGTTCGGGCTGACCGGCAACGAAATGAACGGCTGGTTCTATTACGCCGGCGGCCTGGAGCTTTATCGAGAAGCCTACGCTCCATTTGGAATCATACCCTTCCCTACCGGTAACTCGGGAACACAGATGGGCGGTTGGTTCAACAAGGAGATCAATAGTACTGCTGATCTTGTTGGCTTGAAAATGCGTATTCCCGGCATCGGAGCGGAAGTCATTAGACGCTTGGGAGCCACACCCGTCAACATTCCCGGAGCAGAACTGTTTACCGCACTGCAAAGCGGCACGATCGACGCAACGGAATGGGTCGGCCCGATGAACGATATCGCTTTCGGCCTTTTCAGGGCAGCGAAGTATTACTACTACCCGGGCTGGCATGAACCCGGCACGGCCCTGGAATGCCTTGTGAATGCCGAAGCGTGGACAGCCCTGCCAGAGGATTTGCAGGAAATCGTGGCAACCGCGTGCAAGGCCGCCTCACTGGATATGTATGCTGATTTCGAAGCCAGGAATGGTACTGCGCTGGCAACGCTGATCAATGTACATGGTGTCGAATTGCGCGCATTTCCCGATGAAGTGCTGGCTGAATTCAAGCGGGTTTCTTTCGAGGTGCTGGAAGAATTGGCCGCAAAAGATGAAATGTCTGGCAAGATCTGGGCATCTCTCAAGGCTTACCAGGACACGGTTCGCCGCTGGACTGAAATCAGTTCGCAATACTTCCTCAATCACCGCTAGTACTTGTGAAAACCACCATTGAAGCCATTTTCTGCATCGTCATGCCGGTACTGGGCCTGTCTTACCTATTCCAGGGGGGGCAATGGATTCGATGCTTCCGCGAACTGACTCCCAAGCCTCACCGCAGCCTGCCCCTTGCCCTGGCGATGCTCACAGCCGGCACCCTCAGCGGCTTTGCTTATAACGACTGGACCACAACCTGGCCCATCTTCATCAGCGCCTTCAGTTGGCTGCTGGCCCTGGAAGGTGCCTTAATCCTGGTCTATCCCGCATCGCTGGCGCGCTTGCAAAAAATCCCGGACCGATGGCTTAACTTGTACCTCCGCAGCGGCGGCGTCGGGTTCATCATTCTCGGCGTCATGCTCTACCGGCACTTCTTCGATTTTCCACAGATCAGTTGAGCGTTTTACACAATTAGTTCATTGCTACGACATCAACCGTAATTTTTTCCATGACTCCTTCAGCGGTATTACCGCCGAATGCTGCATACAGCCCCTTGCGGGAGCTGGTGCCCAGCACCACCATGTCGGCCTTCACCTTTTCTGCGATTCCGACAATCACATCCGCCGGCTTACCCATATCCCGGTGAATGTTCTCGCGTGGCAGGCCGGTCATCCTCCTAAGAAGTTCACGGTCCGGAAAATCCTCACTACTCTTGTACGCATTGACGACGTGGAACTCGGCTGCAAAGAATTCTGCAAGAAACTTTCCACGCTCCAGGATCCTCTCGTTCAATGCCGAGTGTACGGGATCGGTCGCCTGGATGTTTACTGCCGATAGAATACATTCGATCGGCGCTTTGGTACCTTCGTCGACGATAACGACATCGCAATTGGCCCGCCGCACCAGATCCCATTTGGAATCTGTAATTCCGGTTTTGTTTTCGGCCGAAGACTCACACAACATGATCGTGTCGCAAGCGTAACGATCTGCGGCGTTGAGGATAGAATTCCGCCAGCTGCGGGTCCAGAAAAGCTCCACGGTGTAATCCACGCCAGATTCATCCAACGGTTGCAGCAACTCCTGTAACCAATCGCTACCACGAATGACTTCATCAGGAGAATCGGGATCACCCTTGTCGTCACTCTCGTACCCGATTAACAGGTGGAATTTGAGCAACACCTCCCCCCTCTGGTGGATGATATCGAGCATACGCTCCAATGCGAGATGCCTCTCATGAAAAGGATCAACGATAACCAGAAACTTTCTTTTCTCCACTTCAATACCCTCCAGGCAACTGTCTTATGCTGAGCAAACGCGACTGAGTTCAGGACATTCTACCTGATTAAAAGCCGGAAACCCGCCCAGAATCCTAGTATAAGATAAATTTGGCTCATTCTGGTGCGCTAGCTGGGATAAACCACGCCGGGAAGCCAGGTGATGAGTTGGGGCCACAGGGCCAGCAGGCAGAGTAGAACTACCTGAATGATGATGTAGGGGATCACCCCGCGGTAGATGGCGGAGGTGGGCACGTTGGCCGGGCAGACGTTCCTGAGGTAGAACAGCGAAAAACCGAACGGTGGGGTCAGGAACGAAGTCTGCAGGTTCAGTGCGATCATCACGCCCAGCCAGATCGGGTTGACGCCCATAGCCATCAGTACCGGACCGACTATGGGCACTACGACGAAAGTAATCTCGATGAAATCGAGTACGAATCCCAGCAGGAACATCACCAGCATGACCATGATCATGGCGGTAACTACGCCGCCGGGGAGTCCGGTCAACAAGTCGGCAATCAACTTGTCACCGCCGAAGCCCCTGAAAACCAGGCTGAACAGGGACGCGCCGATCAGGATCATGAATACCATCGCGGAAATCCGGGTCGTCCGGAAAACAACGTTGTTCAGGGTTTCCAAGGACAACTGGCCTACTGCCAGGGCCAGTAACATCGCGCCGACCGCCCCAACGGACGCTGCCTCGGTTGGCGTGGCAATGCCTTTGAGAATGGAGCCGAGTACCGCGACTATCAGCAACAACGGACCGGCTGCCAGGACCAGCAGGCGGCCGATGCTGACCTTGCTTTCAGCGGCCTCAACATCTGCCGGTAGGGCGCCGGGTTTCAGCTTGGCGAGGAACAACAGGTACAGAACATACATCCCAACCAGCATGAACCCCGGCACCAGCGCACCGGCGAACAACTCACCAACCGAGATGGTTTCCGGGCTGTAGTTACCCATCTGGAGTTGCGCCTGCTGGTACGCGTTCGACAGCACATCCGCGAGCATCACGAGGACAATGGAAGGCGGGATGATCTGCCCCAGAGTACCCGAAGCGCAAATGGTTCCGGTAGCGACGGCGGGATCGTAGCCTTTGCGTAGCATGGTAGGGAGCGAAATCAGGCCCATCGTGACCACGGTCGCACCAACGATTCCAGTGCTGGCTGCCATCATCGCGCCCACCAACACAACAGCGATTCCCAGCCCGCCCGGTGTACCACGCATCATTGCAGCCAGGGATCGCAGCAACTGGTCCGCGAGTTTTGAGCGCTCCAGCATCACACCCATGAACACGAACAGCGGTACCGCAATCAGTGTCCCGTTGGTCATGATGCCGAAGATCCGGTTGGGCAGAGCCTCCAGGAAGACCGGATCGAAAGTACCGCTTAGCACACCCAGTCCCGCAAAAAGAAGGCCGACACCCGCTAGGGTAAAAGCTACCGGAAACCCTGCCATTAAGGCCAGACCAATGGCTAGAAACAGTCCGAGCGACATCCAGCCAGCCATTAGATTCTTGCCAGATACTCAAGCATGAAGCGGACTATGTTCTTATTTTCCAGGGGATTCATGAAGCAGGCATGTTATCACTGCAGGCTGGCTCGAAAGAATATTTTGAGCAAATTTTTATACACAGAACCTGCCGCCAATAAATAATCATCAACTTATTCAGATTTCCAACCATTGGCTAACAAGTTTCTTGTGTAATTCAATGATATTTAAGTATTTATTCAATACAAATGAACCAATAACAAAAGCCGAGATGCAAACAGGTCATCAGCACGCTTCCATCGACTGTAAGTTACACACAGAGTTATCCACAGCCTGGCAAATGATGTTGATGCAAGCGGTGGCTGTCTTTCACCACACTAGGGTTTACAATATGCCGTTTCCAAGGCCGCTCTGTCGATGGCAGGCAAGGGACCCATCGTGTGAAAGAACATATAGAAGAATTGCTGGCACAGTCCCTGCTGCATTTGCAACGTGAAGGTGTGTTACCCAAAGAGCCCGAACCTGCCATTCAACTGGAGCGGACCCGGTCTCCGGAACATGGCGAATTCGCCTCGAACCTTGCTATGGTTTTGTGCAAGGCTGCAGGCATGCCGCCACGCGAACTGGCCCAGGCTATTATCGACCGTCTGCCACGCTCCAGGCAGCTTGACCGGACCGAGATCGCCGGTCCTGGTTTCATTAATTTCTTTCTCAACCGCCTGGCACTTTCCGGGGTCATCAAGGATGTAATCCGCCAGGGTGATCGATACGGAAACTTGACCCCTGAAAAAGAGGAAAACTTAACGCTGGAGTATGTATCGGCCAATCCGACCGGACCGCTCCACGTCGGGCACGGCCGCGGGGCTGCTTACGGCGCCAGCTTGGGTAACATCCTTGAGTGTGCGGGGCACAAGGTTCAGAGGGAATATTACGTCAACGACAACGGCCGCCAGATGGACATCCTGGCGGTAAGCGTCTGGCTGCGTTACCTCGAGTTGTGCGGCGAGCAGGTACAGTTCCCGGGAAACGGCTATCAAGGGGACTACATTTATGACATCGCCCGCACGGTTCGGGCCGACAACGGTGACAAGTGGCGTTTCACCGGCCAGGATGTTGAAGATGGCTTGCCACCGTCACTGACCCAGGACGGAGATGGGGAAATCCACATTGACGCCCTGATCAAGCGTGCCCGGGAGCTGTTGGGAAGCAAGGGCTATAGCGTTTTTTTCAACGCGGCCCTGAACAGCATCCTGGATGATATCAAGGATGACCTGTCGGACTTTGATGTGCATTTCGACCTGTGGTTCTCCGAACAACAATTGGAAGAAAGTGGCGCGGTCGAACGTGCGATTGAACGTCTGCGCGAAAACGGCCACTTGTATGTAGAGGGCGGTGCAACCTGGTTTCGTGCTTCGGCGCTGGGTGACGAGAAAGACCGTGTGGTCATTCGTGAGAACGGCCGGACCACTTATTTTGCATCGGATATTGCCTATTTTCTGGATAAGATCGAACGCGGTTTTGACCGCGCCATCTATGTATTGGGGGCCGACCATCACGGCTATGTAGCCCGCCTGCGTGCCGCGGCCAAAGGCCTGGGTGAGGACCCCGACCGGTTGGAAGTATTGCTGGTCCAGTTCGCCGTATTGTTTCGCCATGGTAAAAAAGTGCAGATGTCGACCCGCTCGGGGCAGTTCATCACTTTGCGCGAATTGCGCGAAGAAGTAGGCAAAGACGCTACCCGTTTCTTTTACATCATGCGTTCGCATGAGCAACATCTGGATTTCGACCTCGATCTGGCGAAGTCTCACAGCAACGAAAACCCCGTGTATTATATCCAGTATGCTCATGCCCGGATTTGCAGCGTGCTCCGCAACCTGGAGCAGAAAGACCTGTACCACAATGAAGCCATCGGGGAGGCTGCGCTGGACCTGTTGACCGAGGACCACGAATTGGCGCTGACACGCACATTGAGCCGTTTTCCCGAAACCATTGAGTCCGCGGCGCGTAGCCGCACACCGCACCTCCTGGCCCACTATCTCCACTCCGTGGCCACCGATTTGCATGCCTACTACAACGCACATCAATTCCTCGTGGAAGAGGAGAATCTCCGCAATGCCCGGCTGAACCTGGTCCTGGCAACAAAAATCATTTTAAGCAAAGGCCTGGCTCTGCTGGGAGTTGTGGCTCCAGAGGAAATGTGAATGGCGAAAAACAGGCGCAGAAAATCAAACAGGGGAAGGCAGGGGACACCGGCATGGATGTGGTTGTTCACTGGAATCTTGATCGGTCTTGGTCTCGCTTGGTATCTTTTTGCCAAGGGCTATATCCCTGCGCTCGGGATCGAGCAGCCGGTCGCCGGCGAGACATCAAACCGGCAGCAGCCTGAGCCTGCTATCGCGGATGGCATTTCACCCGCCGATGCCGAACAGGACAAACCCCATTACGATTTCTTCACCGTCTTGCCGGAACTGAAAGTAGTTGTGCCCGCACAAAGCTCCGGGCAGAAGATGGGCCCGGAAACCGATACGGGCACCTACTTGCTGCAGGCAGGCTCCTTCAGGCAAGCCGGCGATGCCGAACAATTGAAGGCCCGTTTGGCACTGATCGGCATCGTTGCCAAAATTCAGACTGCAAACGTCGACGAAGCCACCTGGCACCGTGTACACATCGGCCCCGTCAACGGCGCTCGCAAGGCCGAGGAATTAAGGAACCAACTCGCCGACAACGGCATCGACAGCCTGGTGATGAAAAATCCCTGAGCGTTTTCACCTGGATTCAAAACAGAATTTTTTCCGCCCAGGACGCAGAAGATGCTGAATTATTGGGGCGCTTTACTCTTGTTTGTGGTGGGTGCTAGCCGTTGCGAGCAATCACTCTGATTGAGCAAGAAGAATTATCCGCTAAGGACGCTAAGGACGCTAAGATTGATTGTTTCATACCTCTGACTGCCGCCAGTGATAACCATTGCGGCAGGTTTTTTTGATCAGGTCTTAATAAGCCCTTTAGATTGAGGCTTACAGAATATTCAGGAGGTAATAGCGTAGTGGTCTCCTACAACGAAGCTGCCAACCCAAAACATTTAGCGTCTTTAGCGTCTTTAGCGGAAAAAAAATTCAGCCCATCCGACTACTCAGACCGAAATGACAAAGTGACTTTGCAAATCGAAGTCGCCCAGCCAGCATTATTCAGCATCTTCTGCGTCCTCAGCGGATAAATTACTCAAGCCTGAAGAATACCTCACCGGCGGAAATCACCCCAAGCTACGGTTTTCTTTTGCATAGAGGTCGGTAATGGGGGGCATCTCAGTGGCACAGGAGGCCTGCCAGACTTTGCGCCAGGCTTCGAATTGCTGCCAGAATTGTTTGCTGTTCCATCTCCCATTGCGGTGCGGACGAAAGCCGTCTGCGTCCATTGCGTAAACACCGGCCCGCAGGGCTTGATCTTCAAGATCTGCCGCGAAGTCGAGCAAACTGCCCGACGCGTTGGCCGGACCAAACCGGTCGAGCCAGGTGCCCAGGGCTCGACGCGCCTGTCCAGTGTCGCCGAGATTACAGGCCTGTTTCAGGCTTTTGAGGAGCTGGGACTCGTCATCGCCCGACACGGTTTGCCTGCTGCTCCCCGGGCTCGCGTTCCGCGTGCGTCCACGCCATACACCAAATAGTGTTGTCAGCCACCCGAAGGCGAACAGGAGGGTCAACCAGCGCCAGTAATCCAGCCCGCCACTGACGCCGGGATCCTGGGCAGTGCCCCCAGCCATGGGAGCAGTCGCAGCATGGGTTTGCTGCGGTAAAGGTGTCACGGCCGATGGCTGTACCTGGATCACGTGGGAGGGAAGCACCGATGTGCGCTGACGATCGCTGATGGTGTCCCACCAGTGCACTGTCAGTTCCGGCAGGACCAGTGCACCTTCCTTTTCAGGCACTACTGCGTAGCGGAATTCCTTGTGGCCCAGCACCCACTGTCCGTCGTCGCGGCTGATGCCCTGGGGCTGGTCCGGGTAGATCCGGGCATGGCTGATTTCCGGCCACGCAGGTTCGGCAATCATGTTTTCTTCCAGCCCCACTGCATCGACAATCACGGTACGCGTAACGGGCTCCCCCACTCTGAGGCCATCCACCGACGATAATTGCTCCGACAACTCCAGTTGACGTGCGGGCTGCCATGAAACACCCGCAGCGGTGGCCGGCCTTGGCCGGATCGTCAATTGGATGGGGTCGCTCTTTACCTGGACCCGGCGGCCCCGCACGGACGGCTGCCACAACCGATCTTTCCGGCGCTCCACCAGGCGGCCGGTCAATTGTAGGGGCGGAATCGTCAGGTCCCCTGAGCGTTCCGGGAAAATTGCGTAGTGCCGTTCCAATACGCGGTAGTGAACACCGTTTCTGTCAGCCTGGAAAGCCAGTTCATCCAACAGGCGCACCGAGGCCGGTGAAGGCTCCGGCTGGCTGATGGCTGCCTCGGTCAGGTTTTGCCGGTAGTACACACGCACGGTCAAGCCCAATTGCGCATTGACATAATGGGGAGAATCTTCAGGTGTGATGCCCACTTCAATGAAAACCGGCGGCAGCTCTCCGGACTCGAGTTCCGGCGCGGGGTCTACATGCACTTTAATGGCCCGGGTTGTACTTGCGCCCACATTCAGCGGTGGAATCTGCAGGTCACCGCTACGCCGTGGCTCCAGCACCAGCATCAAGCGGACAGTGGCAGACTGGCGGCCATTGATGACGGACATCTGGGTTTCAGACCGCCGGTCGAGCACGACAAAATCATTTTCCAGTACCGACAGGTCGGCATCGAGCGTTTGCTTGGGGTCGTCAGTTTGTAATGTCAACGTAATGGTTTCACCCTCGATGATTCTGTTGCGGTCGAGTTTCGCAGTCACTTCCGCAGCATGCAGTGGCATGACCCACAGCCACATCAGGGCCGAAGCGACCAAGCCCGGCAGCAGGCAGCTAAACCTTCGGGCAGTCTTGATCTTTATTACCACGTCTCAATCTCATCTTTCGGTGCGCCACGACGCTGATGTTGATTCCTGAATTTTCGCCGTAACAATCCGCCCGGGTCATCCGGAATCCGCCGTAGCCACTGCTCCATGGCCTGGGCGTCTTCTTCCGACCAGGCTTGTGCATAATCTATTGGCTCACCTTCCTTCTCGCCCGTCTCCCCTTCGGCTTGTTCACCTTCGGGCTGCTCGCCTTCGCGTTCGTCTGACTGGCCACCCTCTTCGCCTTCGGCACCCTCAGAGCGCTGCGCAGAATCTCCATCGCTGCGATCGTCGGATGGCTCGCTCTCCCCGGATTCGCCATCCTCACCTTCGCGCTGTTGCTCCTGCTGATGTTTCATTTGCTCGAGCAATGCGCGGTTGGTCAATGCATCTTCCATGCCCGGCTCGACGGCGAGCGCCTCATCATAAGCCTGGATGGCCGCATCGTATTCCCCCAGGTGAGCCAGGGCATTACCGCGATTGTAGTGAGCATCGGCTGCATCCAGCCGTGACCAAGCCTCAACCGCATTGGCATGCTCCCCACTGCGGTACCAGGCTTGTCCGGACAAGGCCGGATCGACTGCCAGCGCCGCGGCCTTTCCCGCGTCACCCGCCTGCAGTGCCTGGTAAGCCTGCTGATCCTTTCTCTGCCAGGTATCGTCCCACCAATCGGCACTGGCTGCCGGCGGCCAGCACAGCCCGGGCAGGAGCACCAGGGGCAGGATGAACAACAGGCCACGCCTGAATCCAAGCAGTGCCAGTGGCAACAACAACAGCACCAGCCAGGGGCCGGCGTCTTGCCAACGTTCCCCCAGCGCGCCTTCACGACGTGCAAATTCACTGCCATCGGGTTTCAACCACAAGGAAGTTTCCGTAGCGCTTGCGCCCAGTTCCACATATCTGCCGCCGCCTGCCTCTGCCACGGCCTGCAGACTGGCACGGTCCAGCCGGGCGATCACCACGTTGCCGGAACGGTCACTGATCAAACCTGCACCACTGGGAATTGGAGCACCGTCAACGGTGCCCACGGCCAATACAGATGTGATGATGCCACGTTTCTTCAAATCCCTCGCCTTGGCCGCATCAGCGGAATCCGCCGAGTCCGTAACCAACAGAATTTCACCGTGGCTGAGGCCGGCGCGGCCCAGCAGGGATGCGGCCATTTCCAGGCCCCGGTCCGCCCGGCTGCCGGCAACCGGGACGATATCGGGTTGCAAGGCCGGCAACAGGTTGGCGATGGTATTCATATCACTGGTCAGGGGCGATACCACGTAGGCGTCGCCCGCGTAGGACACCAGGCCAACTTGGCCTTCCTCGGTCATCTCCAACAGGTCAGCGAGCCGGAAACGGGCTCGGGTCAGGCGGTTCGGACGCAGGTCTTGCGCCAACATCGAACGTGACAGGTCAAGCACAATCATGCGGGCATCCCGGGCCGAAAAAGAGCTGTCCGGCAATTTCTGCCAGCTTGGACCGGCCAGTGCCAGGATCGAGATCAACACCGCCGTTCCGGCCAGCCATCGGCCGCCGACGCGCGCGCTCCCACCGGTCTGGCTGACACTCAACCAACGCAACAGGTGTGGATCACAGACCGCCGTCCAGTCTCCCGAAGCCCTGCGCGTGCGCTCCCACAACCAGGGCAAGAAGACCGCCAAAGGCAATAACAACAGCCAGTAGGGGCGAATAAAATGCACCAGCATTAACTCGCTCATGAGGCCATCACTCCCCCGCGCATCCCCGGCTGCATGGCCAACACAGTCGCAGCAAGCGCCAGCAGGAAAGCAATGGACAGAGGCAAAAAGAATAATTCATCAACCGGCCGGATAGCCTCATGGTCGCTTGCCACTGGCTCCATTTCATCCAGTTGCTGGTAAATCCGGGCCAGCGCCTCGGCGTCACGGGCCCGGAAATAAGCGCCTCCCGTCCGCTCGGCAATGGCTTTGAGGGTGTCTTCATCCAAATCGGCTGAAGGATTCACCAGGCGGGAGCCAAAAAAGTCCTGCACCACCATCTCGTCTGCGCCGACACCCACGGTGTAAATTTTCAGGCCCTCGCGCGCAGCAAATTCTGCGGCTTGCATCGGCTGCACCTCACCGGAGGTGTTTGCTCCATCGGTCAGCAGGATGAGTACCCGTTCGCTGGCAGCATCTTCACGCAAACGTTTCACGGCCAGACCAATCGCATCACCGATAGCCGTTTCCCTGCCCGCCAGCCCGATTTCCGATTCATCCAACAGGATAGAGGTGGTTAGGGTGTCAAAAGTCAGTGGAGTCTGCAAATAGGCACGGCTGCCGAACAGAACCAGGCCAACCCGGTCTCCCTTGCGCCGCTGGATAAACTCACCGGCGACCTTTTTAACCACCGCCAGGCGGTTGACCGCTTTACCGTTCAAGACCATGTCCTGGGTATCCATGCTCCCGGATATATCAACCGCCAGCAACAGGTCTCTGCCGCTAATCGGAAAGTTTTCAATTTCACCCACCCACTGGGGACGGGCTGCGGCAAGCAACAGAAAAAACCATACCAGGCTGGCCGCAAAAGCCATTACCGGCTGCTTCACCCAGGTCGAACCCGGAGCGGTCATCATCGAAAACCAGGGTACTTTCAGGGCTTGCATGCTGGCCCCGGGCGCCGCGGGGAAAAACTTTCTGAACAGCCACGGCAGCGGCAGCAGGAGCAACAACCAGGACCAGAACAGAGTCAGTCCTTCTAATGGTGCGCCTTCAACCATAGAGGCGCACCCACACTCTGGCATGCGCAGCCAGGGACTGAACATCGAACCGAGGGACAGGCTCATACGGCCCCCGGGCAAGGGCTGCCAGGCTGGAGTAATCTGCATTTTCAGGCAGCAATGAGCTGATGAATATTACCCACTCTTCCCCCTGCAAGCCGGCACAGCCGGTGCCAGGAAAAGCCTTAAGTGCAACCGCCCTGAACAGACGATTCAGGCTGGCCAGGTACTGATGGGCATCACGTTGTGGATCCAGCTCCCGGCCTATGGCATCCAGTGCCCGCAGCCACTCATGGCGGCGCTTGCGTGCTGCCAGCTTCAGCCGCAAAAACCGGGTGGCAACAACCATCAGGAACAGCAGCACCAGGGCCAACACCCACCAGCCAATAGCCGGTGGCCACCACAGGGGTCTACCCACCGCATGAATGTCCTGCAACTGGGCAAGTAATTGTGACGGGTCGGTATTCATTGGCAATATTAGGCCTATACCAGTATGCGCAATTCACGGCCCAGGACCTCTACCGGGTCGTCACTGGTATGCAGCACCAGCCAGCCACACTGGTGCTTTTGAAACAGCCGGCGGGGCTCATCGAGATGCCTGAAGCTCATGTCCTCGTACTTGCTTCTCGAATCTTTGCGCCCCATGTCCAGTACCGAGAGTTGTTCACCATCCGTTATCGGGTAATGTCCGGCGGGGAGTTGATGCTCGGCAGCATCGAGGACCTGGCAGCCAATCACGTCATTGTGCTGCCGTAAGCGGGACAGATGCCGGTTACAATTTTCGTCCAGGCCAAAAAAATCGCTGATGATAATGACCAGGCTGCCGGGGCGAACGGTATGGCGTACCCGTGCCAGCGCACTGGACAACGGTTCGGGTGCTTCAGCCCAGACCTGTTCAGGCTGCAACCAGTCCACCAGTCCCTGGATCATCCTCATCGCGCCCCGGCGGCCACCGGCCGGCCTCAGTTCACGATGGCGCCCCGGTGCGAAAAAAAATCCACCGATGCGGTCACCACGCCGCACGGTTGACCAGGCTACGGCGGCAGCGATTTGCCCAGCGGCTACAGATTTTAATACCCGTCGCGTACCAAAATACAGGCTGGGACTCGCGTCCAGCACGACCAGTACCGGCCGCTCCCGCTCTTCCTGGAACACCTTGGTATGCGGCCGGCCGGTGCGCGCGGTCACCCGCCAGTCCATATTCCTGATGTCGTCACCCGGCTGATAATTTCTCGATTCAAGGAAGTCCATGCCACGGCCACGAAACCTCGATCGGTAGGCACCCGCCATTGACGAGGCTGCAGGTTGCCGCATGGGCAGTCTGAGCGCGTGGCATCGCGGCCGCAAAGAGATAAGCTCTGCCGCGCAAAGGTGAATACCATCCCCGTCATGGTCAGGGCGGCGGGCCAGATTCATGGGACCGGAACCAGTTCCAGCAGACGGTTGACCAGTTCATCGACGGTGACGCCATCGGCTTCCGCTTCATAGGAAAGCAACACCCGGTGACGCATGACATCGTGAATCATTGCTTGTATGTCATCGGGAGACGCGTAGTCCCGACCATCCAGCCAGGCCCTGGCCCGCGCACAGCGGTCAAGGCCGATGGTTGCCCTGGGGCTTGCTCCATAACTCACCAGTTTTGACAGGTCCTTATCCCAGCTACCCGGATCACGTGTGGCCAGCACCAGCTGCACGATGTATTCCTGCAGGGCCGGTGCAAGGTACAGATCCAGCACCGCTCTTTGTGCACAAAATACCTGTTGCTGGGTTACCATCGTGCCTGGGGAGGAAGTCGCACCCAACTCATCACGCGCCTGCTGGCGAGCCAGTTCGAGAATGAGTTGTTCCGACTCGGCGTCGGGGTAGCCAATCGAAACCTGCATCAGGAAACGGTCAAGCTGAGCCTCCGGCAAGGGATAGGTACCTTCTTGCTCAATCGGGTTCTGCGTGGCCATGACCAGGAACAATTTCGGCAGGCGATAGGTAACGCGCCCCACCGTCACCTGGTGCTCTCCCATGGCCTCCAACAGAGCCGACTGAACCTTGGCGGGCGCCCGGTTGACTTCGTCCGCCAAAATGAGGTTATGAAAAATCGGTCCCTGCTGAAATTCGAAACTGCCTTCCTGTGGCCGGTAGATTTCAGTGCCGGTCAGGTCGGCCGGCAGCAAATCAGGTGTGAACTGAATGCGGTGAAAGTCACCTTCGATCCGGTCTGCAACCACCTTGATCGCCGTTGTTTTAGCCAGGCCCGGAGCACCTTCAACCAGCAAATGTCCATTGCTGAGCAGGGCAATCAACAATCGTTCCATCAACCGGTGCTGGCCAATGATCAGTTCATTGACAGTCTGGCTGAGGGATTTGAATGCTGCATGAGCATCGATCGCAGCGTTTTCCGGCAGTACAACTTTTTTTACTTCTGGTTCCATAAAACAGGTCCTGCGCACTCGCCTCAAATACTGAAGCGGAAGTATACAAAATAACCATTATTTCGGCGACAATACTGTGGCTGAAATTCATCCAAATCGGCAGTGTCATTGGTCATACGGGTCGATATCAATGGCCCACCGGGTTTTGCGTGAAGAAGGTAAATTACGCAGGCTCAGCAGCCACTGATCGATCTGCCTGTGCAGGCTGGTCCGGCTGGGGCTGAGCAGCATCAGGTACATTCGTGAACGCCCCCCCATCCGTTCCATGATGGCCGGCATCGGACCATGAGCAAGCGCCTCCCCCTGTGGAAACAGCTCGATTGCTTCGCGCAAAAACTTTTCCACATCAGACCGTTGGTGAGCTTCCGCGCGCAACAGGGCCTGGTAACCAGTGGGCGGAAGCCCCGCCACCCGACGCTCCTCCAGCAACCATCGGGCGAACGCTTCATAACCACGGGTCAACAACAACTCAAGCGCCGGATGTTCCGGGTGCAGTGTTTGCAGGATTACGGTGCCAGGCATCTCCATCCGGCCCGCTCTGCCCGCGACCTGTTGCAACAGCTGGCCCATGCGCTCGAGTGCACGGTAGTCCGAACTGTACAAGGCCTGGTCGATGTTGACGATCACCACCAGCGTTACCTTGGGGAAGTGATGGCCTTTGGCCAGCATCTGGGTACCAACCAGCAGGCAGGTTTCGCCCTTCATCACTTCGGCGAGTTGCATGGCCATCACTCCCTTACCTCGGGTGCGGTCACGGTCGAAGCGCAATACCGGAATCCCCGGAAAGTGCTGCTCCAGGGCCTCTTCCAGTTGCTGGGTGCCCTCACCCGCTCCCATCAAATCATCCGCCGCGCAGTCGGGACAGAGCTCTGGCACCCTTTTCTGGCTACCACAATGATGGCACCACAACAGGCCGGCGCTGCGGTGCCAGGTCAGGCGTGCATCGCAACGGTCACAGCTGCCATACCAACCACACTGCTGGCACATCAACACCGGCGCATAACCCCTGCGATTGAGAAAAACCATGACCTGTTCTTCCCTTTCGATCGCCTCACGCATGGCTTCGAGCGCCGTTGCGGACAAACCGTGGAAAGTGTTTTGCTGGCACAGGTCCAGCACGCGCCAACGCGGCAGGGATGCAGAGGTTGCCCGCTCACGCAACCGGTGCCAGGCGTACTTGCCGGCAAAGGCATTGTGCAGTGATTCCAGGGATGGGGTGGCGCTGCCCAGCACCACGGGGATGTTCAACTGCGCTGCCCGCTTGACGGCAACATCCCGGGCTGAGTAGCGGAAACCATCCTGCTGCTTGAAAGAGACATCGTGCTCCTCATCCAGGATGATCAGGCCCACTTTGGGCATGGGTGTGAACGCGGCGGAGCGCGTACCCACGACGAGGTGAGCACGACCGGCTCGGGCCTCTGCCCAGGCTTCCAGCCGCTGGCCCTGGCTCAGGCCGGAGTGAATCACTGCAGGTTCAAGCCCCAGGCGTTGCCTGAACCGCCTGAGCAGTTGCGGTGTCAATCCAATTTCTGGGACCAGTACCAGCACCTGCCTGTCCCTGGCCAGCACCTCCTCCATCAACCTCATGTAGACCTCGGTCTTGCCGCTGCCGGTGATTCCGTCGAGCAAATGACAATGAAAGTGCCGCAAGTCCCGCGATATTTTATCGACGGCTTTTTGTTGCCCGTCCATCAATTGTGGTCCGGGTGCGAAAACCGGTGGATCTGTTGCTGCAGGGCTCTGCTCTACCCAGCCCTGCTCCATGAGCCGGGCCAGTGTTTTGCGCCACTGACTCCCGATGCCAACCAAAGCTTCAGCGGCCCTCGCCCCCGCTGCCAGCGTTTCGAGCATGCGGTACTGGGTCTTTTGCCGGCCCGCCGGTTGCTCCAGCCGTTCCCGGCCGGCCTGGGTGAGGAAATAATGGACGGGTGGCGCCGGCAGCTTGCCCTCCGCCTTGCGCAACGCCGGCGGCAGCGCGCTCAGAACAACTTCACCGGGTGCATGTTTATAGTACTTCCAGCACCATTCAAGGAGTTCGAGTAGATCGGAGTCCAGCAGTGGCTCGGACTGGTCCAGGGGCCGGATAATCCGCAGCAACCGTGTTGGCGACAAGGAACTTTCCGTGACATGACCCATGACCATGCCCACCAGTTTTCGCCGCCCGAAAGGAACCAGCACCCGCGAACCCACAGGCGTCAGGGAGCCATCTTCCGCTTGGAGATAGTCAAACAGCTGTGGTAGTGGAACAGGAAGTGCGACCTTGATTATCGGGTGGTGAATCATGCCGCAATGATTCTAGCATCTAAAACAAGTAATCCTTGAAGGAGTAATCCTTGGAGAATTACCAGGTTGAGTGATTCCAGGCGCCCTGGGACTATAGATAAAATAGCAGATGAACTCAGATTCCAGGCCAGGAGCAAAGGCCTTCAGACCCATTGAGATCAGGCCTGCTTCAGTGCAAGTTTGTGCGAGTAGAAACGGGTTAGATAATGTGTAGAAGCCCAGACTAGATCCTACAGACAGCGTCCGCTCAGGTCAGGTCCAATCGTCCGCTTTTCACCAGAAAGTGGGTGCTCACCAGGCATGAAATTCAGCGGTATGACCAGCCGGAGTCGGCCACAAGCAGTCCTTCAAAGCTTAGGCTGAAAACCCTCGCCTGAGGCTCGCAGGCCGCCGGGTCAGATCAACTAATACAACCATTTTCAGCCCCAGAGTTGAGACCAGGCGAACCAGCGCGAGGAGCACTCTACTCCACGACTCTCGGTGGCGAGGTTTGTTCCATCAGTTCGTTGTTCCAATCACCCTCGACATGGATGTATGCCTTGGCGTCCTTTATAAACGCCATGATGAGGTTGTGATTCAGATAAACATACAAACCTGGTTGATGAAATGTGTGCACCGCTGCGGCTGTGCCACCCGGAACAACAGCCCACGATTCAAGGCCTTCATCGGGCTGGTTGTTGAACTTCCCGTATGGCCAGACCCAATCACCGTGTCCGCCGATCAAGTGCGGCCAGGATGGATAGTTGGCTTGGGAGTGCAGTAGTAAGACAGTCTCGCCGACTTTTGCCTCCAGGCGAATATCCGTGGTGAGTGCACCAGTCTTGCCATTGAAGACAACATGGGTTGGAATAAGACCGTCCATGACTTTCAGCATGTCGCCCATCTGATCGGCGTAATTGATTGAGCGCTTCCAGGTGCCGTCCGGATTTTTAGGCACATAGTAATCTTGCTCACCAAAGTAGAACGCTCGGTCATATCGGATTGGGTTGCCATAACCATCGCGCAGTCCTTTGCGTGGCAACACTAGCAGGGCCCCGTTGCCGCCGGTGACCACGTGATAGGGGACCATGACCCCACCAGGCGCGCAATGATAAACGAACAAGCCAGCTTTCATGGCCCGCCAAGTCAGCACCACCTCCTGTCCCGGCATTACCTTGGTAAGTTCGCCGCCACCTAAAGCACCGGAAGAGGCGTGGAAATCCACGTTGTGCAGCATAATATTTGGGCCGGAGCCGTCATTGATCGTAAAGCTTGCCCTACTGGATGCACCGTTGTGCAGGGTCAGTTCCACCCAGTCATACTGATGAACCACGGGTACCGGACCCGGTACCGAGTTATTGAAGGCCATTTGCCACACGAATACGCCAGGTGCGATCTCTACTTCGCGTTCCACGATGTCCATGCGGATTTTGACGAGTCTTGGCGGCCCGTTCGCAACTTGCTCGTGTTTCGGGAGAAAGGGCGGTGCCACCAAGGTTTGCGTGACGACCGTGGCATCTGCCCTTTTGAAATTGATGATTTCAGGATCGGGGGGGATCTTCCAACCCGATGCGTCTGCGGCAGCGCTCATCCCGGCGCCGACTGTTCCGAGTATTAACAGGATAATCCCCAGCGTGCGTCCCAGTGCTGTATGCCAGTGCGATTGGCAGCTCATTGCTCCACCATAAGTTGATTTGGCTATTGCCCCATGCTGTGATTGAGAATGGATTTGCCCTATTCCAGTCCTCTACCGATGATAGCATCCTTTGGTCTGCTTCTATAAAGAGCGCATGCTTGGCGTCACACGACGTCATCCGGACCTTGGCCAGATAGGGATTTGCAAGAATGTATGCTGTTGGTTGAAAGCAAAACTTCAGCTCAGGTGTAAATTGTGCTTTCAGGTAGAAACGTCCAAGTTCCGCTGTAGGTCGACTGCAGCTATACGCAATGGCAGACAGCGACATTCCGCTTCACCCCTGTAAGCAGCCATTCAAAGAATGCGAAATTCGACGGTATGACCAGCCGGAGTCGGCCAGGAGCGGCCCTTCAGGTAACTGCGAAATGGGGACATCCGTCGATGTTTACTGGCTAGAGGGTGCATTGAGGCAATGCTAACCATGGCAGTCACCGGAGGGGGCGCCACACATCATGGATGACAGACCGGCTCCCGCCACACACTAGCGCAATAGCGTCAAAAAATCCGCCGGTGCGGGAGTTTCAAATACCAGCGACTTATTCGTTCCCGGTTTGGTGATACTCAGCCGCAAAGCGTGCAGGCCCATTCGCGTACCAGCCGTGCCGTATCGTTGGTCGCCTACGACCGAGTGTCCTAGCCATGCCAGGTGGGCTCGTATTTGATGCTGGCGGCCGGTTTCCAGTTCTACCCGTAACAGAGTTCGCTGACCAACGCTACGTTCGGTGGTGAAATGGGTCACCGCGCGCTTGGCGTCTGGGTGCGGCCCGACATGCATCTGGTAGATTACCGGGTCGAGGCGCAGCGGTTGATCGATGGTACCCTCCGCATGTTTTGGGCAACCCTCCACGATCGCAAGGTAGGTTTTTTCCGCGGCCTTCCACCCCTTCATCACCGCCTCCCGCATCTCCCGGGAGGTAGCGAAGAGCAGTACCCCGGAAGTATCGCGATCAATTCGGTGCACCGGCCACAGTTTTATCGACTTGTTACGACGCGACAGCTGGTCACGCAGTATTCCCAGCGCATGGGGCTCCTTGTCTTTGCGGGAACCAACCGACAACAACCCGGCGGGTTTATTGATGGCGATCAGGTCCCGATCCTCATAGAGGATGCCGAGCTGCGGCCGCACGCTGGAAACGCCTCGGGCGGAGGCTTCGACAACCACCTGGTCGCCCGCCAGCAGGTCGTGGTCATGTCGGGTAACCTGCTTGCCGTTAACGCTGACGCAACCGCTTTTAAGGCGCTGCTTGATCGTGCTCCGCGACCAGCCCTGAAGCTGGGCGGTAAGGAACGGGATTAGGGTGGTGTTCGCCTTGACCGTTAGTCTATCTGACATTGGCGATTGCCTTGTAAGAGGTGCGTATGCGCGCAGAAGTATGGGAGCCCTGCAACTGGGCCGTCGCCAAGCCAGGCAACGTTTACCGCGTCAAAAAGAGTCGCCGTCATGAAAAAAAGCCTGGGGTCGGAAGCCGCTAAACTGACACTTTAAACGGCGTAATGCCACTCTTTTCCGCATCGCGGCGGTAAGACTACCCCATCTTCCCTCCACTCAACTGGCCTTCGGCTCAACGGCGCGACAGGCTGGAGTCGGCCACATGCTGACATTCCAGCATCAAACGACTATTCTTAGTTGATTCAACATCCTCCTCTCTATAGTTAGAGATTAGATGTTGCATTGACCGGTTGAGTCCGCAGGCCGATAGCGGAACTTCAAATTGATTCACTCCAATACCTTGTTGCGATTAGTGGCTTGGGCCCATTCGCTGACCTTCATATATTCAAACTGTAGGATTACCATCTTGAACGACCACCACGACCACGGCTGTGCTTTTCAGTAGCCATATTCACTTTAAGGGCGCGGCCGCCGATATCCTTTCCGTTTTGCTCCAGGGCTTTTTCTGCCGCCTGTTGAGTGGAAAAAGTGATAAATGCGAATCCTTTGGGTCGACCGGTTTCTAGATCCATGATCATAGCCAGATTTTCGATCTCTCCATATGCAGTAAACAGGTCGCGCAGTTGTGATTCATCGACCGTGTAGGGGAAATTACCAACGTACAATTTGTTTTGTTGCATTGCGACTCCGGTATTGGGTACGAATTTTTAAACCTGATCAGCGCTTCTCCGCAATGCCGCGGGCAGGGGGATAAATGCTCAATATTAAGGAGCCGCTGAGGGTATGGATTTTGGGCTTATCATCGCCCTTCCTGACGCAAATCAAACACGCATGGGAATCCTGACTTTACAGGTATGGGAGATTTTTGCAATGAGAGTATTTAATCGGGTAGGAGGCGGGATTACTCCCGCCGTCCTCCCACACCACCGTACGTACGGTTCCGTATACGGCGGTTCATGCCGCACATTTGAGCCGATGATATTGAGCCATCAGCGATACCAGTCCGAGTCGATCAAAGAACTTCTTCGGTAAAGCCTGGTTCAGGTGCGATGCACCCGAGTTCCACCACGAGCCACGCCCGTTGGTAGCACTCGTCCAGGCTCTAACCTCAGATAAACCCAATCGCATCAGCCTCTTGGCCCGTGTGACCGAGCGTTTCCATTGCCGCCAGAGAATCTTTCTCAGATGACGGCGTATCCAGCCGTCCAATTCCTCGAAGATTCCTTTTACGCCCGCATAACGGAAGTAATTAACCCAGCCCCGAAGTAGCGGAGCCAGCATGGCAATGGTAGTCCAGATGGAGCGACCTCTGCCAGCCCGGAACAGCATCTTGAGCTTGGCCTTGAGTCGTTGAACCGACTTGCCAGCCACCTTCAGACGCACGTTGTACTTCCGCTGGCATACGGTATAGCCCAGGAAGGTCCGCTTCCAAGGGCGGTCTACCGCACTCTTTTCCTGATTGACCCGCAACTTTAACTGCGTTTCTAGGAATCGAGTCATCGAGGCCAGTACCCGCTCTCCCGCCCGTCTGCTGCTGACATAGATGTTGCAGTCATCAGCATAGCGGCAGAAGCGGTGACCCCGTCGCTCCAGTTCCCGATCCAGATCGGTCAACAGAATATTCGACAGCAGTGGCGACAGCGGGCCGCCTTGCGGCGTACCCTCTGTCCGGGCTGTCGCAACCCCACCTTCCATGATGCCTGCCTGAAGGTAACTGCGGATCAGTTTAAGCACCCGCTTGTCTTTGACCTCGCGGGCCACCCGCGACATCAGGATGTCGTGGTTTACCCGGTCAAAGAACTTCTCCAGATCAGCATCCACTACCCAGCGCCGACCTTCTTCAATGTAGCTGCGGGCCTGTTGTACCGCTTGCGTGGCACTCCTGCCCGGTCGAAAACCGTAACTGTGGGTCGAGAACGTCTCTTCAAACACCGGACTTAAAACCTGATGCAGGGCCTGCTGGATGAGTCGATCCTGCACGGTGGGTATACCCAGCATGCGTGTTCCTCCACCGGGCTTGGGTATCTCTACCTTACGCACCGCTAAAGGATGGTATCTACCTGCCTGCAATTGATCCCTGATCTCGGGCCAGTGCGCTTTCAGGTGGGCTTTTAGATCACCCACCGTCATGTCATCGACACCCGGTGCTCCTTTGTTTCGGAGCACCCGCTCATAGGCCCGCATCATGTTGCTTCGTTCCAGTACCGCCGACATCAGTTCCATGTCGGCCCCTCATGGGAGTTGGCCTCAACCGCCGTGACCTTTGTCGCCTTGGCCGGGTACTCTCGCGGGTACCGCCCGCTACCCTTCCCGGTAAGGAAGTGCTTCTCAGCGCTTCGGTCTGCAACTGCTGTGATCATCGAGGTTCAGGGTTCCCAATCCGTCTTGCATGTTCCGCCCTTCAGTGGCTGGTCAAACCACCTACTATGGCTTCGGCTGACTTCTGCCCACCCATCCCGCCGCCTCACGACAGCGGTAGCCAATGGCAGGTAGACAGATCTCCCAGGGTAATGCACGCGACCTTCACACTTATACCCGCCGCATCTACGTCCGCAGTTTCCGTACAAGTACCGGGCTTTGAAGATATTGGACTTCTCACCCACTGCGACCGCCTCCTATGCGATTTCTGTTCGTCGGGCCAGTGCTTTGCCTTCAGCTTCCTTCAGATTCCACCTCGCGGTGGACACCCTTGCCGTTCGGCTAACCGTTCCCCTTGTCGGGCCGGTAGCGGACTTTCACCGCCAAGTCATCCAGTCACCACCACAGTGACCGGAACAGCGCCGGTCAAGGCACTACGCGCCATGCCTGGCGCACCAAAAAAACCCCGGGTAACAACCCGGGGTTTGAAAGGCGTATCGCTATAGGCATAGAAGTGTGGGGACTGCCTGTCTAGAGGGGCGATACGCCAGGCACAGTCAACTTACGCTCCTAGAATACCGCGGTCTCTGTTAAAAAACCGTGAATCTAGCGTTGCTAATTCGTGATTTATGCTATTTTTCAGGCTTGAACCCGCATTTTACGTGATTTCTTGAGATGCACCAGTAGCAATGATATCGCCGCGGGGGTTACTCCCGGGACACGTGAAGCCTGACCGATGGTGTCCGGCCTGACACTCTGTAGCTTTTCTCTGACCTCAGTGGAGAGTCCCTGCACCCCACTAAAATCGAAATCGTCTCCGATTTCCATTGTTTCATGACGGCGCCTTCGGGCGATGTCTTCTTGTTGCCGCCCGAGGTAGCCTGAATAGCGGGCCTGAATTTCCAGTTGTTGGGAAATTTGCTCGTCCTCCACACCAGGGCCTATGCCTTTAATATCGACCAGTCGTTGATAATCGATCTCCGGGCGCTTCAGCAAGTCCAGTGCCCGCACTTCTTTGCTGACGGGGATGCCATAGACGGTTGCAAGCATCCGACCCAGTGCATTGCCTGGGGTCACCCAGATATCACTCAGCCGCTGACGCTCTGCCTCCAGGCATTCGCTCTTCCGACAATATCGACTCCAACGCTCATCGTCAACCAAGCCGAGTGCGCGGCCTTTTTCAGTCAGCCGCAGGTCTGCATTATCTTCCCGCAACTGCAGGCGGTATTCGGCCCGGCTGGTGAACATTCGATAGGGCTCCAACGTGCCCTGGGTGACGAGATCATCGATCATCACACCCACGTAGGCCTGATCACGCCCGGGTGTCCAGGCGGATTGTCCACGAACCAAACGGGCTGCGTTAATACCGGCAACCAACCCCTGGGCTGCGGCTTCTTCATAACCGGTGGTTCCATTAATTTGCCCCGCGAAAAACAGGCCATCAATATGCTTCGTTTCGAGGCTGGCATGCAGATCCCGCGGATCGAAGAAGTCGTATTCAATAGCATAGCCGGGACGGGTTATTCGAGCATTTTCGAAGCCCTTGATGCTACGCACGAATTCCAACTGGATTTCGAACGGAAGGCTGGTCGAAATTCCATTGGGGTACAACTCACGCGTATCGAGCCCCTCGGGCTCCACAAAAATCTGGTGGCTGTCACGATCACTGAAGCGAACGATCTTATCCTCGATGGATGGACAGTAACGCGGGCCCACACCCTCGATGACACCGGTGTACATCGGTGAGCGATGCAGTGCTTTGCGGATAATATCGTGTGTTCGTTCACAAGTATGCGTTATCCAGCAACATACTTGGCGCGGATGATCCTCCCGGCTGCCCATGAAGGAGAACACCGGCCGCGGCTCGTCGCCCGGTTGTTTCTGCAAATGGGTAAAATCTACGGTTTTCCCGTCGATACGGGGTGGTGTGCCAGTTTTCAGACGGGCGACCCTGAATGGCATTTCGCGCAGGCGCTGTGCCAGCACATTGGACGGGGGGTCGCCGGCACGGCCACCAGCAGACTGCTGCTCACCTACGTGAATTTTTCCGCCCAGGAAAGTCCCGGTGGTGAGGACAACGGTGGTGGAGCGAAATTCCAGGCCGCCGGCAGTAAGGCATCCAATCACACGCCGGCCATCGGTCAGCAGATCATCAACACCGGATTGAAATATTGCCAGATTCGGTTGCTGTTCGACCGTCTTGCGAATGAATGCACGGTACAGATTGCGATCGCATTGGGCCCGGGTGGCGCGAACTGCCGGGCCCTTACTTGAATTGAGCGTGCGCAACTGGATGGCGGCGGCATCTGCGGCCTGGGCCATCACACCACCGAGGGCATCGATTTCTTTCACCAGATGACCTTTACCGATCCCGCCAATTGCAGGATTACAGCTCATCTGCCCGATGGTCTCGATGTTATGCGTGATCAACAACGTACTGGCGCCACTGCGCGCTGAAGCAAGCGCCGCCTCGGTGCCGGCATGGCCACCACCAATCACGATCACATCATATAATTCAGGATACTGCATCTTCCCAACAAGCCACCTTCAAGGATCGCGTATTGTACTGAATTTCAGACAATTGTATATGCCAGCATCTGCGATAGTAGTTCGGTATGAGGGACCATGTAAGCAGATCGGCTCTTCTCCGGTTAGTATACCCGCAAGCCAATTGTCACCAGGAAAACCATGACCCGTTCTGTTTATGATCTGCAAGCTTATGCTGTCGTCCTGGACAAAGTAGTTTTCGTGACCCGCGTGTTCAAAGCCGAGGCTGATGAAGGGTTTCAGTTCAATGTCCGTTTTGTCGGAGACCTTCGGTTGGCGCCAAAATTCCCGACGCGACACGAGGCAGACCTACAAAGAGAGTTGCTTTTAAAAGCCCTGATGGAGAGTTGATCAACACCCGTTATACGAACAGAGATTGCCGAACCAAGCAGGACCATCCACGGGGTTATTTGATCGAATGCAGTCACAAAAAACCTTGACTTCAGGCACCAATCGCTTTGCTGACAATTTCAAAAACACCGGGAGACAGGTCATCCACTGCGGCAATCCGTTCCAATTCGATTTTCATCAGCGCCTGCCTGTCCTGATCGTATCGTCTCCACTGATTGAAAGCCGATGCCATGCGTGAAGCCACCTGTGGATTCAATGAATCGAGCTCAATGACCCGGTCCGCATGAAATCGATAAGCAGCTCCGTTGGCAGCATGGAAACCGGTGGGGTTAGCCATGGAAAAAGCGCCGATCAGCGAACGGACTTTGTTTGGATTGGTGATACTGAATGCCGGGTGCTCCATCAGGGTCCGTACTACTTCTATCGTTGCTTCCCCTGGCTTTGAAGCCTGGATGGCAAACCATTTGTCCATGACCAGCGCATCGTCTATCCAGCGCTGCTCAAAGGCCGACAGGGCAGCGGCCGCAGACGATGTACCGGCCCACACCAAGCCGTGCAAAGCGGCCAGGGTATCGGTCATGTTATCACTTGCAGCGAGTTGGGCCTCGGCGAGAGCCACCCCACCCCTGGTTTGCAGCAAATAGGAAAGGCAGGTATTTTTCAGGCTACGACGAGCTATTGAAGCAGGTGATTTGTCATAGACTGCACCATTATCAAGGAGCACATATTTCTCCTGGAACAGGCTCTTCAACTCGGTGGCTAAAGTGGTTTTTACGAATGTCCTGGCGGCATGAATGCCATCCACATCAACCAGTTCCATCTGTTCAGCCAGGTAGTCTTCACCCGGCAGCGTAATCGCCTCAGCCACCAGTGCCGGGTCGAACCCGGAATTCTCCAGCAACATCCTGAACGCATCAATCAGACCACGATCAACTTCCATGGAAACACCGTTTGCACACCGCTCCACGTTGGACAATATCTCGCCTTGTGCCAGCAACTGGGCCGCTTCCCAGCGCATGAAAGAATCACTGTCATGCGCCATCAGGACAGCCAAGTCGTTTGCTGACCAGGTATGACGCAACTTCACCGGTGCAGAAAAATCACGCAACAGGGATGGCACTGGAGCCTGCGGAATATTCACAAAGGTAAACGATTGTTCATCCTCTTCCAGCATCAGCAGGCGTGAAGTACCTGATGGTGAATCCTCGCCGCTTAGCTGCAGAGGATATTCTTCCCCTTGCGGGGACAACAGGCCCATTTTGAAGGGGATGACCAGGGCCTGCTTCTCCTGCTGGTCGATGGTAGGTAATGTTCGCTGCGACAGATTCAGGGTAAACCTGGATCGTTCGGCGTCATATTCAGTAGTCACCGATACTTCCGGTGTGCCAGACTGGCTATACCAGGCTCCAAAACGCTGCAGATCAACCCCGTTGGCATCCGCCATCGCGGCCAGGAAGTCATCGCAAGTCACAGCCTGGCCATCGTGGCGTTCAAAATAGAGCTTCATACCCTTCTGGAAGCCCTCTTCACCGAGCAGTGTATGGTACATACGGATGATCGAGGCTCCCTTTTGATAAACGGTCATCGTATAGAAGTTATTGATTTCAATATACTTATTTGGACGGATCGGGTGTGACATCGGACCTGAATCTTCCGGGAATTGCCGGCTGCGAAGATCGCGTACATCCTGGATGCGATTGACCGCCCGTGACTGCATATCGGATGAAAACTCCTGATCCCTGAATACAGTCAACCCCTCTTTGAGTGTCAACTGGAACCAATCCTGGCAGGTGACGCGGTTACCTGTCCAGTTGTGGAAGTACTCGTGTCCAATAACACCTTCGATTCCCTGGTAGTCAACGTCCGTCGCGGTATCCGGCTGGGCCAGCACGAACTTTGAATTGAAGATATTGAGCGATTTGTTTTCCATCGCGCCCATGTTGAAATCATTGGTAGCGACAATATTGTAGATGTCCAGGTCGTACTCGAGACCGAAGCGGTCTTCATCCCATTTCATGGCGTTGCGCAGGGATTCCATCGCATGATCACAACGGCCCACGTTCTCGTGTTCCACGTAAATACGCAGGGTAACGACCCGGCCACTGCGTGTAACAAAATGGTCCTCTATGTGAGCTAGGTCACCCGCGACCAGCGCAAACAGGTAGGATGGCTTTGCAAACGGGTCGTTCCAATGCACCCAATGGCGGCCATCATCCAGTTCGCCTGAACCCACCGGGTTGCCGTTGGAAAGCAATACGGGATAGCGCTTGACGTCAGCGACAATCGTGACATCAAACCGCGTCATGACATCGGGACGGTCCGGGAAATAGGTGATTTTGCGGAATCCTTCCGCCTCGCATTGCGTCAGCAGAAATCCGCCGGAAGAATACAGGCCCTCCAGCGCAGTATTTTCCTGTGGTTTGATCAGCACTTCGATGGTCAGGGCACAGGAATCAGGGGCATTTTGAATGACGAGTTTGTCAGTATTTAAAGAGTAATCACCCGGCGCCAGTACATTGCCATCCATCAGGACCGACACCAACTCCATCTGTTGACCGTCCAGTTCAATTTCGTTGCTGGGTCTGGCCGATGGATTCCGGCTCAATTGCAATTCTGAAATCACTCGGGTGGATTCGTCCCCGATTTCAAAACGCAGTTTTAACTGATCCAGAATCCAGGCGAATGGTCTGTAGTTTTCTCGCAATACAGTTTTACTGACTGCAGTTTTTATCATTTATTGATACCTGGTAAAAAGAGCCTGTACACACAATCGACAGGGTTGTCAAACCAAGTATTATAGGCCTAACGCAAGTGAAGAGCAGTCGGAAATGCCCCCAAATACCGTAGTCGATATTCCTGATTTTGCCGATATCCACCTGGCGCGGGCCCGTATTAATGACTGGACCCGCCTGACACCCGTGTTGAGCGATCCCGGGCTCGACCGGGAACTGGGCTGCTTTGTCTACTGCAAATGTGAAAATCTTCAGCGTACGGGTAGCTTCAAGTTCCGCGGAGCAAGTAATGCCATATCCAGGCTGAGCGAAGACGGCGTCGAGGGCGATGTCGCAACCCACTCCTCGGGAAACCATGGAGCCGCACTGGCCCTGGCTGCCAAACTGGATGGCCGTAAAGCCCACGTGGTCATGCCTGAAAACTCCGTTGTGATGAAAATCGCTGCGGTCAGGCGTTATGGCGGTATCGTGCATTTCTGCGCTCCAACGCAGCAGTCCCGGGAGGATGAGCTGGCGAAGCTCGTAGAAGATGGAAAGATTCCGGTCCCGCCTTACGATCACGCAGACATCATTGCAGGACAGGGAACCGCGGCGCTGGAGCTAATTCAAGAGGTTTCCACCCTTGAGCAAGTCATTACACCAGTAGGTGGCGGAGGCCTCATTAGCGGCACGGCCATCGCCGTGGGTAGCACCGGCCAGCAAGTGTATGGCGTGGAGCCTGAAGGTGCTGCGGACACAGTGGCCAGCCTGGAGCAGGGCGAACGGGTTAAAAGCTGGACGCCCGACACCATTGCAGACGGCCTGCGGGCAATTATTGGAGAGCGCAATTTCACCGTTATCCGCAACCAAGTAAGGCAAGTATTCACCGTCAGTGATGAGGACATCCGCCGGGCCATGTACTTGTTCTGGCAGGAGTTGCGCATGGTGATCGAACCATCATCCGCTACGGTGGTCGCGGCCATCAGAAATCACCCGGAAGTTTTTGCCGGTAAAAAAGTCGGCGCCATTATCAGCGGTGGCAACATTGATCCTGGCAATTGGCAGTCCTTGACGAAAAGGAATTAACGATCGGTCAGGGCCTGTGATCTTCTGTTACCCGTTTCGAGCCAGGGATCTACGGAGCATCAACCAGCACATTACACTCATTACTTGATTTTGGGTTTGCCGAAGCTAACCCGCATATTGCACGAAGGCGGACCAATTAATGCCTTAAACCTCACAAATTCAAAACTTATGGCTGAAATAACTCCATTACAAAAAGTACAATTTGTCCTATCCGGGTTCTCATCGTGGGACACAATCCACCCGTAGGCTTACTGTGTCAGGCTGCCAAGTCGATACCGTATCTCCCTTCAGGGCACACCGTAAACCCATCGCTGAAGGGTATTGGGTTATTTTCAAGCCTGAAGTCCTTTTTTCCGGAAAACCAGAATCTGGTTGTTGGCCGGCATGGGAAATTGCTTGTGCAGAACCATTTGATTGCGATTCGCCAATGATTCAAGTGCTTCAACATCACGCAAGCCCATTTGGGGGTCACGGTTCCTGAGATGACAGTCAAACTCCCGGTTGGAATCTGCAGTGAACCGGCCATCCT
>JADFKH010000093.1 GCA_022565025.1 Pseudomonadota bacterium | reverse complement strand
CCCTTCGGGCGAGCCGGGAAGCGCTCGTTCGCGGTGTTACGCCTCTGGGCAAGGACATGCCATTGCCGGCGAGACGTGCCTAGCGCCCAACCACTTCCCGACTCGCTGAACACGGCAATATCACCTTGAAGGAGTACTTGAACATTGCTTAAGACTCGAATTCTGACTGCCGTGGTGTTGGCGCCTGCCGGCATTGCAATGATATTGCTGGCTCCAGCCTGGGTATTCAGGCTGGTCGTTATCGCGTTTATGCTGACTGGAACCTGGGAGTTCCGCCGGCTGGCGGGACTGCCAATGGCACCGGGCCTGACCCTGCTTGCGCTGCAAACATTTATCATGGCCCTGATGTTTCTCTACTGGCCGATCGTGACCGGACACGCCTTCACCATCCTGTTGGCTGGCTGCTTTGTCTGGTGCCTGATGTTCCTGCGAATCGCCCGTTTTCGTGCAGGCCAGGTGCCTGATCTTTCATTCCAGACGGCCAGCTTTGCTTCGGCCCTGGCAGGCATCACAATCTGTACCTTTTCCCTGGCCGCGCTGCGGGATCAGGCTCACGGGGAGTTTCTGATCTTGCTGCTGCTGATCATCATCTGGGCTGCAGACATCGGCGCCTATTTCAGCGGCCGACGCTTCGGGCGTACAAAACTGGCTCCGGTCATCAGCCCGACAAAGACCCTGGAGGGTGTTATTGGAGGCATCGTCCTGGCCGGCATCGCCGGCCTGCTGCTTACTCATTACACTCCCGGCCTGGAGACGGCGGCCGGACTTGTAGCCATTCTTGTCGCGGTCACGGTGCTCACTTCTGTGGGAGGTGACCTGTTCATCAGCATGCACAAGCGAACCATGAAGGTGAAGGACTGCGGAAAGATTTTTCCCGGCCACGGCGGCGTGCTCGACCGCTTTGACAGCCTGCTGGCGGGTGTACCCTTTTTTACGCTGGGCATTTGGATTCTTGACTCATGAAAAGTGAGACCGTGACCATTCTTGGAGCCACCGGCTCCGTGGGGACAAGTACGCTCGACGTCATCGGCCACAATCCCGGCTCTTACCGGGTGACTGCCCTGACTGCAAACCGCAATACGCTGCGGCTCGCGGAACAATGCGCCCACTTTAATGCGGAGTTGGCCGTAATCGCGGATCCCGCACTTGAAAATGAGCTGTACAGTGCATTAAAAGCACTTGGCAGCGATGCGGCAGTGATGTCCGGCGAAGCCGGTCTGGTAGCGGCCGCGGGCCTGCCGGAAGTCGACATTGTCATGGCAGCCATTGTCGGGGCCGCCGGCCTGAAGTCGACGTTACGGGCGGCCGAAACCGGCAAAAAAGTCCTGCTGGCCAACAAAGAATCCCTGGTCATAGCAGGTGAATTCTTTGCCAAAACGGCGCACCGTAATGGGGCCCGGATTCTGCCGGTCGACTCCGAGCACAATGCTATTTTCCAGGCCCTGCCCGCAGGTTTTGAACAAGACCTGGAACAAGCCGGTGTTGAGCGAATAATCCTCACGGCATCCGGCGGTCCTTTCCTGGACATGCCGGCGGAACAACTCAGCCAGGTGACGCCGGCCCAGGCCTGTAAACACCCGAACTGGGACATGGGCCGGAAAATTTCAGTAGACTCCGCCACCTTGATGAACAAGGGCCTCGAAGTAATCGAAGCACGTTGGCTGTTTAACGCAGCACCGGATCAACTGGAAGTGCTGATCCACCCCCAGAGCATTGTCCACTCCATGGTGGCATACCGCGATGGTTCGGTGCTGGCGCAACTGGGCACACCGGATATGCGAACGCCCATTGCTCATGCCCTGGCTTGGCCCCGGCGGATTGAATCAGGCGTGGATCGTCTCAATCTTGCACAGGAGAGCGACTTGTCATTCAGACAGCCAGACCTGGAAAGGTTTCCCTGCCTGGGCCTCGGGTTCGAAGCCATGCAAGTAGGCGAAAGCGCTCCGGTTATGTTGAACGCTGCCAATGAAGTTGCGGTCCAAGCTTTCCTGGAAGAACGGATCACTTTCAACGCGATACCCTCGCTGGTGGGCGAAGTGATGCAAAACCTGGAGGTATCAGGCATTAACGATCTGGACGATGTACTGATGCACGACAAGGCGGCCCGCACCCGGGCCATGGAATTGGTAAAACAGATATCATGAGTGAAATTCTTGGTTCAATCTGGTGGCTTGCAGTCACGCTCGGGGTACTCATCACCTTCCATGAATTTGGTCATTTCTGGGTGGCCCGGAAACTGGGTGTCGGGGTGCTGAAATTCTCAGTCGGTTTTGGCAAGCCGCTGTGGTCACGCCGCGGGAAAGGCAATACTGAGTTTATCATTGCAGTCATCCCACTAGGCGGTTACGTCAAGATGGTGGACGAGCGCGAAGGAGATGTTGCCCCCGAAGATCTCGACAAGGCATTCAATCGCAAGCCAGTCTGGATCCGGATTGCCATAGTCGCTGCCGGCCCAGTATTCAACCTGGTCTTTGCAGTACTGGCGTTCTGGATGATGTTCGTGCTGGGAATTCCCGAATCACGACCGGTCATCGGTGCGGTAAGCGGCATCGCGGCCGAAGCAGGAATTCAGCCCTTTGATGAGATCATCTTGGTTGACAAACGAAGCACCAGGACCTGGTCACATGCATTGCTGGGCCTGATCACTCATGCCATCGACCGGGGCGAAGTCAGCGTGACTGTGCAGGACGCAAAAGGACATCAGTCTGAACACCTGCTGGATTTTAAAAATCTTGGCCCTGAATTCAATGAAGAACATACCCTTGAAGCCATCGGGCTGGAACCCTGGCGGCTCGAAATTCCACCGGTAGCCGGGGAAGTCACTTACGATAGCCCCGCCCGGCGGGCAGGCATGCGTAGCGGAGACCGCATCATCAGCATTGCTGGAGAGACAGTCGAAAGCTGGTCCTGGATTGGTCACCTGGTGCAAACCCATGGCCAGGAAAACCAGCCCCTCGCCATCTCCATTGAGCGGGACGGTGAATTGTTGCAGCTGGAAGTCCTGCCACGCAAGGAGAAAACCGGGGTGTTTTCCAGCCGCCTGCTGCTTGGAATCCGCAATGTGGAAATCAGTGCCCAGCAGCGGGAAACCCTGGAGCGGACTGCCATAATTTTGCAATATGGCCCCGCGGAAGGCCTGGTAGCGGCGGTCCACGAAACCTGGAGGATGACAGAGGCAACATTCGGCCTCCTGATGCGCATGATTAGCGGAAAAGCCTCGGTGAAAAGTCTGTCTGGCCCCATCAGTATCGCCCGTTTCGCCAATGCCTCGGCCAGTCTGGGTTTATCAAACTTCCTTTTTTTCCTGGGGGCGATCAGTCTCAGCCTGGGGATATTGAATTTATTACCCATTCCGATACTCGATGGCGGTCATCTGCTTTATTACCTAATAGAATTTGTAAAAGGAAGCCCGTTATCCGAGCAAGCCCAAATAGCGGGTCAGTATTTTGGGTTAATTGCCCTCGTAGGACTGATGAGCCTCGCGTTTATTAACGATATTTTACGTCTGGTCGGTTAGACTCCCGTACCGGAAAATACTCCGGAAATGAGCCGCAGCGGATCTATCTCAATGATAAGAATATTAGCTCTGATATTAGGCTGCCTGCTAGGGATAAACACTGCACTGGCAACCGACCCTTTTATCATTGCCGATATTCGTGTCGAAGGCCTGCAACGTATCTCTGAAGGTACTGTTTACAACTATCTGCCACTTGACGCTGGTGATCGCCTTACTGCCGCCAACGCCCGCACTGCAATCCGCGAATTGTATCGAACGGGCTTTTTCCTGGACATCGAATTAGGCCGTGAAGGCAACATCCTGGTCATCACGGTCAGGGAACGTCCGGCTATCGCCAACGTAGCAATCACCGGCAACAAGGCGATCAAGGATGACGACTTGTTCCGTGTCCTGTCCGATATCGGCCTTTCCGAAGGTGAAGTGTTCGACCGACTGGTGCTTGACCGCCTCCAGCAGGAACTGGTCAAGCAGTATTTCAGCCAGGGGCGCTATGCCGTCAGTGTCGATGCACGCGTGACGGAACTGCAGAGAAACCGCGTCCGCATTTCCATCGTGATTGATGAAGGTGACGTTGCTGAAATCCGGCACATCAATATTGTTGGCAACGAGACATTCTCGGACAAGGAAATCAAGGATGAATTCGAGTCCGACCTCAAGCCACGTTGGAAATTCTGGTCCAAGAAAGGCCAGTATTCGCGAGAAAAATTATCCGGTGACATTGAAAAACTGCGTTCTTTTTACCTCGACCGCGGCTACGTAGATTTCAGCGTGGAGTCCACCCAGGTGTCCATTGGCCCGGACAAGGAAGACATCTACATCACCGCCAACGTGGTCGAAGGTGAAGTGTACAGCGTGGACGAGGTGCAGATTACCGGCGACCTGGTCATCGATGAGAGTACCCTGCGCCGCCTGATCATCGTCCAGAGCGCGGAAATTTTCTCGCGCAAAAAAGTCGAGCAGAGCGTGGAAAATATTACCGGAATATTGTCCAACATCGGTTACGCGTTCGCTAACGTCAACCCAATTACCGACGTCGATCGTGATAACCGCCTGGTATCGATCAATTTCTTCGTCGATCCAGGCAAACGGGTGTACATCCGGCGAATTCTATTCGTGGGTAACACGAAGACCAAGGATGAGGTCATCCGACGGGAAATGCGCCAATTGGAAGGCGCCTGGTTTTCACAGTTGGCCATCGACCGTTCCAAGATCCGCCTGCAGCGCCTGACCTATTATGAATCCGTAGAGGTGGAGACACCGGCGGTGCCGGGAACGGATGACCAGGTGGACATCATCTTCACCGTGTCCGAACGCCCGGCCGGCAGTTTCACCGTCGGCCTGGGATTTTCTCAGGTGCAGGGCCTGATTGCCTCGCTCAGTATCCAGCAGGATAATTTCATCGGTAGTGGCAAGCGGATGGGGCTGGGAATTTCATACAGCAAAATCATCAAAAGCATTAGCGTGTCCTACGACAACCCTTACTGGACCGATGACGGTGTCAGCCGCGGATTTTATGCTCGCTACCAGGAATTTAACCAGGGCCGGGCCAATATCTCGACATTTACCAGCAGTGAGTGGGCCCTGGGTATGAATTTTGGCATCCCGATCACCGAGATCGATTACCTGAGATCCGGCATGGGATTCCGTAGTTCACAGCTCAATATTGGCTCGTTCACCTGCCTCGTTATCGACCCGGACGATGAGAACATCTGCCTGGAATTCGGCCTGGCGCCCACACAGGGTGACCCGCTGTCAAATTCCCTCGATCATAATGGCGACGGTATTATTTCTAACGATGAACGGAAATTCGATACACTTGACTGGTCCATCAGCTGGACCCGTGACAGCCGCGATCATTTTCTCAATCCCTCGCGCGGATCTGCGCAGTCCCTGACCTTGCAAGTGGCGATCCCGGGCAGTTCCCGCCAGTACTACAAACTTTTCTACCGCGGTTCAAAATACTGGAGGATCTGGCGCGGGCTGGTGTTTTCTATCCGGGCCAACCTGGGTTACGGCGATTCCTACGACAGTTATGACAAGGACTCCCTGGCCACGCCTGTTGACACGGGTTTGCTGGTCGGTCTCGCAGACAGCTGTGACCCGACCGATGTGATCGCCCTGGATACCGGCCTGCCATTCTACGAGCATTTTTACAGTGGCGGCGTGCGCGACCTGCGTGGATACGACGACAATACCCTGGGGCCAAAAGATTCATTCTGCCGCTCTGTTGGTGGTGACTTCAAAGTAACGGGCGGCGCCGAGCTGGCTATCCCGACGCCCTTCGCGGGTGGACGGAGCAGCACCCGCATCGCGTTGTTTATAGATACCGGGTACGTCTATGAAAACATCAGTGCTTTCGAAGCCAGCAAGCTGCGCAGTTCATTCGGCTTGTCGGTGACCTGGGAAGCCCCCATCGGCCCGATCGTTATCAGCTATGCTTTCCCGTTCAACGATCAGCCAGGCGACCGCACCGAGGACCTGCAATTTTCCTTCGGGACCACTTTCTGATACCAGCCCACGCAAGGCCCTTACCACCCCGAATCCTTCGTGCAATATGCGGGTTAGGTGTACAATACGGAGTATGCGAAGTTCCGTGCGTATAATTTGTGTTCTTGTTTTCGGTCTTTTGTTTGCCGCGACCGTCAGTGCGCAGCAATTACGCATCGCTTACGTGGACATGAAGCAAGTGTTGGATAACGCTCCGCAAGTGCTTGCCGGCAGAGCCATATTGGACAAAGAGTTCCGCGCCAGGAACGATGCCATCGAGATGGATGAATTCAGAGCCGGAGCACTGGAAGCCAGACTGCTACAGGCAGACCTGTCATCAGACAATAAACTTGCGCTGGAACGTGAACTGCGCGAATTGCACCGCAATATCAGCCGGCGCAAAGAGGACTTGCTTGATGAATTATCTTTCCGCCGCACCGAAGAAGTCCAGCGACTGGAAGAAGAAATCAATGTGGCCGTCCAGGAGGTCGCACTGAGAAACGGCTTTGACCTGATCATCTCCAGCCCGGTGGTCTACGCCAACCCTGACCTGAATATCACCGACCTGATACTGGAACAACTGGAAGTCGAATTTGCCGCCGACCAGCTGGAACTGGCTACACCCTAAAGCCAGTTCCGGAAATCATGCCGAGGGATTACAGCACTTACAAGCTTGCTCAACCTTTACCTGCCTGCAGCCGACCCATACCTGGCGTATGTCCGCATGGCGTCACTGTTCGATTCGCGCCCGATTGCCCTGCGAATCACTCACTTTGAGAGACCAAGGAGAGGACTTTAAACAATGAATAATCAAGTCTTGCCCGGCCCTGTGGAGATTGCCAAGATTCTAGAATTCCTGCCGCACCGTTACCCGTTTTTGTTAATTGACCGGGTACTTTCCCTCGAAATGGAACCCGAAAAAAGGCTGACCGCTCTCAAGAATGTGACCATCAATGAACCGTATTTCCAGGGTCACTTTCCAGCTAACCCGGTCATGCCCGGCGTGTTGATCATTGAGGCCATGGCCCAGGCAGCCGGAATGCTGGCGCACCTGGCTGCTGTAACCAAGGGTGAACAAGGGGAAGTGTATTACCTGGTCAAGGTGGACCAGGCCAAGTTCAACCGGGTCATTGTTCCCGGCGACCAGGTAATCCTGGATGTTATACAAAAACGGGTCATGCGCAATATGGGCCAATACGAATGCAAGGCCTACGTCGATGATCGGCGTATGGCAAGCTGCAAACTTCTTTGTGCCGGGAAAAAAGCATGAGCAGGTTCCACGCAACAGCGCTTGTCGACCCATCGGCACAGATTGCAGATGACGTGGAAATTGGTGCTTTTAGCATTGTCGGACCGAAAGTAACGATCGGCCCGGGCAGCTGGATTGGGCCACACGTTGTGCTTACCGGGCGCACGACCCTCGGCACGAATACCCGCATATTCCAGTTTGCATCCATTGGCGAAGAGCCCCAGGACAAAAAATATGCTGGCGAAGATACCGAGTTGATCATCGGCGACAACAACACCATCCGTGAGCTGTGTACCTTGAGCCGTGGATCCGCCCAGGGTGGCGGCAAAACGATCATCGGCAATGACAACTGGATCATGGCCTGCGTTCATATCGCCCATGATTGCCAACTGGGCGACAACATCATTATGGCCAACAATGCTTCCCTGGCAGGACACGTTACCGTGGGTAACTGGGCCATTTTGTCCGGCTATTCATTGATCCATCAATTTTGTATCGTGGGCGAGCACAGCTTCACTTCATTTGCCAGCCATGTGAACCAGAGCATTCCACCCTATGTGACTATCTCAGGCGAAAAAGCGCGGGCCAAGGGCGTCAACATAGAAGGACTGAAACGCCACGGTTTTTCGCCGGAACAGATCCAGCAGGTCCGCAAGGCGTACCGGCTACTCTATCGTTCGGGCCTGCCACTGGAGGAAGCCAGGCAGCAACTGGCAGAAATGGCCAGCGAACACGAAGAAATAAAGCCATGGGTGGAATTCCTGGACACCACGGAAAAAGGCATCATTCGTTAGTGCCCCGGAAGCCAACCATAGCCCTGGTCGCAGGAGAGGCTTCGGGCGACCAACTGGGCGCGGCGCTGATAGGAGAACTCCGTAAGCACCACCCGGCTGCTGTATTTGTTGGCATCGGCGGCCAGCGTATGGGATCCGCCGGAATGGACAACTGGTGGGACAGCGAAGAACTGGCAGTGTTTGGCCTGTTCGAAGTCCTTGCCCATTTTCCCCGCCTGTACAAAATCCGCCGGGAGCTGCGCCAACGACTGTTGGCGCTCAAGCCCGACGTGTTTATAGGAATAGATGCACCCGATTTTAACCTGGGCCTGGAAACGGTACTCAGACGCAAAGGCATTCGCACTGTCCATTACGTTAGCCCGACGGTGTGGGCCTGGCGTGAAAAGCGTGTAAGGAAAATCGCCCGCGCCGCTGACCTGGTGTTATGCCTGTTTCCCTTTGAGCCCGTTTTTTACCAGGGCCACGGTGTGTCGGCTGCGTACGTAGGCCACCCGATGGCGGACCAGATTTCTGTTGATGATGACCCAACAACTGCAAGGCAACGCCTGGGTTTAAGCACACAGGGTATTCACATTGCCCTGCTGCCCGGAAGCCGTGCCGGTGAAGTTTCGAAACTGGCCGGACCCATGATCGAGGCAGCCCGGATCCTTGCACAGCAGACTCCCGGAATTCATTTCTCTGCGGCAATGGCCAATTCCAGGGTCAGGACACAGTTCGAAACCACGATGGAACGCCTGGCAATGCAGAATATACAACTGGTGGATGAAGACCCGCGAGGCGTAATTGCTGCAGCGGACGTCGTGATGGTTGCGTCGGGCACGGCCACCCTGGAGACCATGCTGATCAACCGTCCCATGGTGGTGAGCTATCGCCTGGCGCCATCAACCTACCAATTGGCCAAAGCGCTGAAGCTGGTACGGACAAAGTTTATTTCGCTACCCAATATCCTGGCCGGAGAAGCCCTGGTCCCGGAATTACTGCAAGATGATGCCAGTGGCCCGCGTATGGCGGAAGAAGTATTGACATGGCTTGAAGACGCCAACCGGCGCCAGGCTTTGCAAATACGTTTCTCGCAACTGCACGAACAACTGCGTTGTAACGCGAGCGCCCGAGCCGCGGAAGCCGTGGCAAAATTAGTGCAATGATCGTAGCCGGTGTGGACGAGGCGGGCCGCGGGCCACTGGCCGGCCCGGTCGTTGTCGCCGCCGTGGTGCTCAACCCCGAGCGGCTCATTGACGGGCTGGATGACTCAAAAAAGCTCAATGAAAAACGCCGCGAAGAACTTTTTCCGTTAATCATAGAACGATCCCTGGCGTGGTCCGTGGTTGCAATCGAACCCGCTGAAATCGATCGCATCAATATCCTGCAAGCCACGCTGCTGGGTATGCAACAAGCCGTCGGGCAATTACTTCCACCACCATCACTGGCATTGATTGATGGCAACCAGGCCCCACAGCTGGACTGTGCTGTGCGCACCATCGTGCAGGGTGACAGCCTGGAACCGGCCATTTCGGCCGCATCCATCCTGGCCAAGGTGACGCGTGACCGGCTGATGAAAAAACTTCACATCGATTATCCGGATTACGGTTTTGACCGGCACAAGGGCTACCCTACCGCAGACCATCTGGCGCGACTCGCCCGCTACGGCCCCTGCCCCATTCACCGCAGGTCTTTCGCACCGGTAAGAAAAGTCACTGCTGGCGGGCTCCATACACAGTAGAAAATCCCGACAGACCGGGGTCGTCAATGGTTTCCTCAACAACCTCATCCACGCGTGCCATAGCGGGACCGTGGCGCAACCATGCACAAAGCCGATCGATGTCTTTCCCGGCACCAACCGCAACCACCTCGACCCTTCCATCTGGAAGGTTGGATGCACTGCCGTTTAATCCAAGCCGGGTGGCCACCTGGCGGGTAGACTCGCGAAACCAAACTCCCTGTACCTTTCCGGAAACCAGGAAACGCCGGCAGGCCTGCCTCATGGTTCAGCACTTCTCTCGTTGATGCCGGCCGAATCGATAAAACGTTCGATTGCCTCGCGGGTCACGGGCCCCAGGAAGGCTTTCACTGCCCTGCCCTCGGGGTTCAAAATGATCGTCGTAGGAAGCACTTTGGGCGCACCAAACGGCTCGGGGGGCTGGTAAACATCAACCCGCAAAATGGGGTAGCTGGCGTGAAATTCAGCCAGAAAAGTCTCGAAAGCTTCATCATCCGTATCTTCGAATGCGAGGCCCAGCACGGTGATGTCATCCCGTTCATCATGCAGTTGTGACAACTCCGGCATTTCCTTGCGGCAAGGGGCACACCAGGTCGCCCAGTAATTCACCACTACCCAGCCACCAAGGTAGTCGCTTAGCGCAATCTCGCCCCCGCCCAATCGTGGCAGGGTGAAATCAACAGGTTCATCAGTTTCATAAGCAGCGCCGACGGAAAAAGTCACCAGCAGCAGCAAAACGGCCAGCCATTTTCCGCGTTTCCAGCT
>JADFKH010000092.1 GCA_022565025.1 Pseudomonadota bacterium | reverse complement strand
GATGTCCCTGCCCCCGCTGGTTTCCGGGCGTCACAACTGGCGGCCAGAAGCCGATACCGAAGAAGCAAGGCTCTACGATTTCCTGGCCCCCAGGGACTGGCTGGCAGAGGAGGAGAGTACCGGCTGACCCCCCCTGTCAGCAGGTCCTACCACAGGTAGGGCAGGAATTCCTCCGGAACGGGGTTGTCCTCGCTCTCATCGATCCAGACAACCGTAACAATCCACCAACGTCCTTCGTGCTTCAGGAGTTGGAAGCTTTTGATGCCTCGATTCATGGGTGCACTGTCCCGTTTGTCACGGACTTCGTATGTACTGAACGCCTGGATGATGTCTCCGAAACGATCCATGTGGCTCATGATTTCCGTTTCGTAGACATCGTTTTCTGCGAAGTAGTCCTGCACATCCTCGATCCACTCATCGATGCTCATTGCCCGCAGGCTATCTTCCTGGTGCAGCCGTTTTCCCGTGGGAATCAGGCGTGCACCGTCCAGGTAGAGACTACGTAACCGGTTCCAGTTGCGCTCGCCGGCCGGCCCGGAAATGCATTCATACATGGCCCTAATGATGGTGTTCGGTGAACTGACGTCTTCGGGACGGGGTTTAGGCAGTGCCTTGGGCTGATTTTCGATGTTCACGTGTGTTGGTTCCAGGCTGTGTGCAGTTTTATTGTAGCGGGTATTGGCGTGAGGGGTGAGGGCTTAGCTGTTAGCTAGTGAGCGGTTTCCCAGTTCGGGCCGTAGCCGGTATCCACTACCAGCGGTACTTTGAGATCTGCAGCAGCCGACATGTGTTCGACGACTGCATTCTTCAGCCAGTCGAGCCGGTCCTCCCTGACTTCGAAAACCAGCTCATCGTGTACCTGCATCACGAGGTAGGCATCTGGACTCTGCCTTTGCCCGGCGTGTTCACTTTGCAGCCAGGCATCGATGCTGATCATCGCCCGTTTGATAATATCTGCCGCCGTGCCCTGCATGGGAGCGTTGATGGCGGCCCGTTCCGCTCCCTGGCGCCTTTGCGAATTGCTGGCATTGATGTCAGGCAGGTACAGGCGCCGGCCGAACAGGGTTTCGACATATCCCTGCTCCCGGGCCCTGGCGCGGGTGTCCTGCATGAACTGCTGAACGCCTGGGTAGCGCATGAAATAGGTGTCCATGTAGGCCTGGGCCTCGTTGCGGCCAATCTGAAGCTGACGGGACAGGCCAAAGGCCGACATGCCGTACATCAGGCCAAAATTGATCGCCTTGGCCGCCCGGCGATGATCCTTGTCCACTTCATCATACGAAACATCGAAGACTTCACTGGCGGTAGCGCGGTGAATATCCACGTTTTCCTGGAACGCTTTCATCAATCCCGGGTCTCCCGACAGGTGGGCCATGATGCGCAATTCAATCTGGGAATAATCACATGCCATGATCAGCCAGCCCTCCGGGGCGACAAAGGCCTCGCGGATACGCCGGCCCCGGGCTGTCCTGATCGGAATATTCTGCAGGTTGGGGTCTGATGATGAAAGACGCCCGGTGATAGCCACCGCCTGATGGTAGGATGTATGCACTCGTCCCGTGCGAGGATTGATTTGTTTGGGCAGCTTATCCGTGTAAGTCGACTTGAGTTTTGCAAGAGAGCGATATTCCAGGACCAGGCTGGGCAGTTCGTAGTCGACCGCGAGTACCGCGAGTACATCTTCTGCCGTGGAAGGCTGTCCTTTTGGTGTTTTCCGGACTACTGGCAGGCCGAGTTTCTCGAACAGGATTTGCTGCAGTTGTTTGGGTGAGCCGAGGTTGAAGGGCTGTCCCGCCGCATCAAAGGCTTGTTTTTCCAGTTCGTGAATCTGCTGTGCCATTTCACGGCTCTGTCCGGCCAGTTGATCACCATCGATCAGCACGCCGCGCTGTTCCATGCGCGCCAGTACCGGTACCAGGGGGATTTCGATTTGTTGCAGCACATCTGCCAGAGCCGGCTGTTTGAGCAGCCTGGGCCACAGGTGTTCATGCAATTGCAAAGTGATGTCCGCGTCTTCGGCGGCATAGTGGCTGGCGTCCTCGATGGGCACTTCGCTGAACAGGATCTGCTTTGCTCCCTTGCCTGCAATGTCCTCGTAGTGAGTGGTTTGCCGGCCAAGGTATTTAAGCGCCAGCGAATCCATGTCGTGGCGGCTGCCGGTGCTGTTGAATACATAGGATTCCAGCATGGTATCGAATGCAATGCCTGCGAGCTGAATGTCATACAGGGACAGCACGTTCATGTCGTACTTGATATGCTGGCCCACCTTGGCCCGGCTGGGATCCTGCAGCACCGGCCTGAGCAAGTCGAGTACCTCTTCGCGATCGAGTTGCGCCGGTGCACCGGGATATTCGTGGCCGACCGGGATGTAGACGGCGCGACCAGCCTGGGTTGAGAAACTGAGCCCGACCAGCTCTGCCTGCATGGAATCCAGGCTGGTGGTTTCGGTATCAAAAGCGAACAATTCGCTCGATTCCAGTTCGCTGATCAGTGACAGGAGCGACTCTTTGCTGACGATGGTCTGGTAGTCGGCTGCCACGGTTTCTTTGTTGCCGCCGTCACCGCCCAGCTCCTTCAGCCAGCTGTTGAACTCATAACGCCTGAGTGCCTCCCCCAGGGCTTTCTGGTCGATGTCCTTGCGTCGCAACTGCTTCGGATCGATTTCGAGATCCAGATCACGCCTGATGGTGGTCAGTTCTCTTGCCAGGGGCAGTTGCCCCAGCGCAGCCCTGAGGTATTCCCCTACCTTGCCGCCAATTTCATCCGAATGCGCCATGACTTCATCCAGCGTGCCGTAAGTATTCAGCCACTTGGCCGCAGTTTTCGGACCGCATTTTTCAACGCCGGGAATGTTGTCGGACTGGTCGCCCGTGAGTGCAAGGAAGTCGCTAATCTGTTCCGGTGTCACGCCGAATCTTTCCATTACGCCTGCACGGTCCGACGCCGTATCGGTCATGGTATTGACCAGCGTGGTCCGGTCGCTGACCAGTTGGGCCAAGTCTTTGTCGCCGGTGGAAATCATGCAGTTCATACCTTCTGCTTCTGCGGCCTGGCACAAGGTTCCGATCACGTCATCGGCCTCCACACCGTCAATTTGCAGCAGGGGCAAGCCAAGCAGGCCGGTGAATTCGAGAATCTGTTCCACCTGTTGCCGCAGCTCGGGTGGCATTGGCGGCCGGTTGGCCTTGTATTCGGGGTACAGCTCGTGGCGGAAGGTCGGGCCCCTGGCATCGAACACAACGGCGATGTATTCAGGGTTTTCCTCGTTCAGGAGACGCTTGAGCATGTTGGCCACACCGAGCAATGCACCGGTCGGCTCACCTCGGCTGTTGGTGAGATTGGGTAATGCGTGGAATGCCCGGTAGAGGTAAGAAGAACCATCAACGAGATACAAAGTAGACTGCTTGCTCATGTCATGTTTGGGATCCGGTCTGTTATTATGTGAGTCGCAAAATGGATTTTGAAAAAAAGATTCTGGATGTTGTCCAAGTCTAACTCAGAGGGAGAGCGAACCGATGAATATGCAGGAATTCTTAGCTTGGAAAACCGTGACAGTAGTGGTGTTCGCAACTTCGCTGATATTTGCCTTAACCCCTGTCATGGCACAGGAAGACCTTGAAAAGCCCCCGAAAATTCCCCAAACGGTTGTGCCCCAAGAACCGTTGCCGCCAAAAGTCCAGGATGAACAACTCGAGCCCACCGTGACGATTCGCGAAGAAGAGGACCGCCGGATCGAGGAATACCGGTTGAACGGACGGATTTACATGATCAAGGTTACACCGAAAAATGGCATTCCTTTTTACTACATTGATACCGATGGTGACGGGCAGCTTGAGCTCGATATGGACCAGCAGGCTTTAAACCCGGTGCAGCCGGTACACTGGAAGATCAAAGAGTGGAAGTGAACCTTCCCGAGGGTATACTCCGCAGGTTGGATAGTGCCGCTGCGTTGATCGGTCCGATCGGCCGTGGAGTTTCCTGGCTGACACTGCTCATGGTTTTGCTGACCTTTGGCATCGTCGTACTTCGTTATGGCATGAACCAGGGTTGGATCTGGTTGCAGGAGAGCGTTACTTACCTCCATGCTTTTGTGTTCATGACCGCGATAGCCTGGACTTTTCAGATCGACGATCACGTGCGAGTAGATATTTTTTACCGTGACCGTTCCAGCCGTCACAAGGCCTGGGTGAACCTGCTTGGGACGCTGATATTCCTGATCCCATTCAGCATCTTTCTCATCGTGATCGGCTGGGACTACGTGGCCGCTTCGTGGGCCACGAAAGAGGGCTCGCGTGAGGCCGGTGGCCTGCCGCTGGTATACCTGCTCAAAAGCCTGATTCTGGTCATGCCGGCTTTGTTGCTGATCCAGTCTTACAGCGTGGTGAGAACCTGCATTTTTACTCTGAGATCTGATCAATCACGAAAATCCGCTGGTTTCCAGGAATCCGATCGTCCATGAAGAAAAGCGGCGCGTTCCTGGTTCGCCACGCGTTGGAACAACTCGGTGTTCGATTTACCTTCGGTATTCCAGGTGTTCACAATACGGAAATCTACGATGAGCTTGCCACCTCGCAGCTGATACGTCCCCTGCTGGTAACGCATGAAGCCGGTGCAGCGTTCATGGCAGATGCTGTAAGCCGGACCAGCGACAGCATCGGGACCCTGGTGGTGGTGCCAGCCGCTGGCCTGACCCATGCCATGAGCGGAATTGGCGAGGCTTTCCTGGATGGAATTCCCATGCTGGTGATCTCCGGCGGCATCCGGACCGATACCGGAAGGGCCTACCAACTACACCAGATGGATCAGCAGGCTTTGATGGCACCGGTGACCAAGGCGCAGTTCAAATGCCTGTCGCAGGCCGATATCGTGCCCACCCTTTTCGAGGCGCACCGGGTGGCGACCACCGGTGAACCCGGCCCGGTGTACGTCGAAGTGCCGGTCAATATCCAGATGATGAAAGGCACTGCCGGTGAATGGTCTGCCCCGCTGCACATGGGGTCGGCGGAATTGCCTGCTGTGCAGGATATCGAGGCTGCCGCGGAACTGCTGGCGGGTGCAGGCAAGGCAGGAATTTTTGCTGGTTGGGGTTCGCGCGGTGCACGGGAATCCTTGCTGTCGATCGCCGAAATGCTGGGTGCTCCCGTCGCAACCAGTCTGCAGGGGCTCAGCGTATTCCCACATGACCATCCGCTGCATACGGGCATGGGTTTTGGCCCGGCGTCGGTGCCTGCGGCTGAAAATGCCTTTTCAGACATTGATGCCATGCTGGCCGTGGGTGTGCGGTTTGGAGAAATTGCGACCGGTTCCTATGGAGCGAAGCCACCGCAGAACCTGGTCCATATCGACATCAACCCGGCCGTGATGGGCGCCAATTTCAAAGCCAGCGTGGAACTGGTTGGCGATGCCTCCCAGGTTATGCCGGAGCTGGCCAAAGCCCTGCACCGGCGCTTGCAAAAGGCAAAGGATTATTCTGTCCTGGCGGCCGGGATAAGTTCAGACAAGGACAAATACCGGCAGCAGTGGCTGGATCACGACTCGGGTGCCCGGGTCAATCCAGGTCACTTTTTCGGGTCGCTTGATGCGGCAGTACCGGATGATGTCATCCTCGTGGCAGATGACGGCAACCACACATTTCTGACCGCGGAATTGATGCCCATGCGGGGTGGGAGATCCTTCATTTCTCCCACGGATTTCAATTGCATGGGCTATTGTGTCCCAGCCACTGTTGGGGCTCGCCTGGCCAACCCCGGCCGGGTCGTTTGCGGAATCGTCGGCGATGGCGGCCTGATGATGACCGGTTTCGAGGCATTGACGGCCGTGGCCAACAATCTGGGTCTGGTCTGGTTTGTTTTTGCTGATGGCGAACTCAGCCAGATCGCCCAGATGCAGGAAGCGACGATGAATCGCAAGACCTGCACCATCCTGCCGCCGCTGGATATTGCCGCCTTTGCGCGGTCGGTCGGGGCGGCCTTTGTCGCTATCGACAGCAATGAAGACATCGGGCAGGGGATCAGCGAAAGCCTGTCACTGGCCGTTGAAAACAAGGCCGTTTTTGTCCGCGTGAATATCGATTACTCAAAGAGAACCCGTTTCACCAGCGGTGCGGTCAAGACAAACTTCGCCAGCTTCGATTTGCCAACGAAACTACGTCTTGCCGGGCGTGCCTTGTTCCGCAAATTCTCGGGCTAAAGCATCTTGCCGAAAGCATCTTGCCTGCCTCTGATCGCTGCAACAAGCTCGACTGGGTGCTGCAACGAAGGCAGCCGGACCTGACAGTTCTGGCTGAGAACCTGTACAAGCCCCGTAATTTCTCTGCCATCGTCAGGACCTGTGATGCAGTCGGGATCAATGAGTTGCATGCCGTGCCCGGGGATGATGGCCTGGGCGTTTACTGGAAAACCTCCCAAGGCGCGGAAAAATGGGTCAAAGTGCGAGCCCATGACACGCTCGAGGCCGCATGTGCTCACCTCAGACAGCGGGGCTTCCAGTTGGTGGCCGCCCATCTTGGTGATGAAGCGAAGGATTACAGGGCACTGGATTACACGTGCCCTACCGCCCTGGTGGTGGGCACCGAGTTGTTTGGCGTCAGCGACGCTGCTTTGGCCGAGGCCGACCAGCAAGTCAAAATCCCGATGATGGGTGTGACCCAGTCGCTCAATGTTTCGGTCGCCTGTGCCATTGTGTTGTACGAGGCCATGCGACAGCGTCAGGCGGCGGGCATGTACGGTCAGAACCGCCTGGATGATGCGCTGCTGCGCCAACAGCGTTTCGAGTGGTTGCACCCCAAAGTTGCCGAATTCTGCCGTCAGCGTGGCCTTCAATACCCGGTAATGGATGAAGAAGGTCATGTAATCGGGGATTTTCCACGGGGCACTCCTGCATTATTCGATAAAGGCCGAGGTTCCGAGTCATGACACGATCTCCAGATCAATTTTTATGCGCAGGACCAGTTACTGTGATCTTGCTGCTCGTATGTGTACTGTTTTCAGTGGACATCCAGGCAGAGAATCCCCAACTCCAGTTCACCAAGATCAGCGGCCGTCCGGGAATCGTAGACATTGCGAATGCGGCAGATGGCAGCGGTCGCCTGTTTCTGGTCGAGCAGTTCGGGCGGATATACATTCATAAGAATGGAGAGGACCTCCAAACGCCGTTCCTGAATATCATCAGCGAAGTGCTGGCTGACGGCGAACAGGGCTTGTTGAGCCTGGCATTTGCTCCCGATTTCAAGACTTCCGGTTACTTCTACGTCTGGTACACAGACAAAGGTGGCGGCATGATTTTATCGCGCTTCAAAGTGAGTGATGATCCGGATATAGCGGATCCGGCAAGCCGGGACACCATCCTGATAGTCGTTCAGCCTTTCGCGAATCACAATGGCGGCCGGCTCCAGTTCGGCCCGGACGGTATGCTCTACCTGGGCCTGGGTGATGGTGGTGGAGCGAATGATCCCGATGAAAATGGTCAGGATGGAAACACGCTGCTGGGCAAGCTTATTCGAATCGATGTCGATCCCGCGCATGGCGGCTACGCAATCCCGGGAGACAATCCATTCACCGGCAACGGTTCGGTCCGGAATGAGATCTGGGCGCTCGGGCTGCGCAACTCCTGGAAAATCAGCTTCGATCGCGGGACCGGTGATCTTTTCATCGCAGACGTTGGCCAGAGCAAACTGGAAGAAGTCAATTTTCAGCCGGCCGTTTCCCCAGGGGGTGAAAATTACGGCTGGCACATCATGGAAGGCTCACAGTGCGTGGCGAGTGGCTGCAACAAGGCTGGACTGACCTTGCCGGTTGCCGAGTACGACCATGATGACGGCTGCTCCATTACGGGCGGTGAAGTGTATCGTGGCAAGGCCTATCCCAACCTGGTCGGAATGTACCTGTTTGGCGATTACTGTTCCGGCAACATCTGGGGCCTGTCCCGAAGCGGAAGCCAATGGTCCACTCAATTGCTGGCAGACACTGCTTACAGCATCACGACGTTCGGCCAGGCGGAAGACGGCAGCGTCTACGTGGTTGATCAAAACGACGGTGTTTACCTGATCAGCGACGGTGATGTGGTGTCGGAAAATTTACAAATTAACGCCGGCTTCATCGACGCCTGGTTTAACCCGGACACTGACGGACAGGGATTCCTGATCACTGTTTTCGAGGAATCTGGCGTCATGTTCGTGGCCTGGTTCACTTACGATGTCCAGCGGCCACCAGAAGATATAACCGCCTTCCTCGGCGAACCCGGCCACCGTTGGTTTACAGCGCAAGGAACGTTCAGTGGTGACACCGCCACGTTGGACATCTACGTCTCGTCGGGTGGTGTTTTCGATTCCGGGGTGCCAGCGGTAGAAACTGTCAAGGACGGCACGATGACGATAAAATGGGCCAGCTGCAATGCGGCCGTGCTGACCTACGACATCCCTTCACTGGGATTGATGGGTGAAATACCCATTGAGCGCATCGTGCTCGACAAAGTGTTGCTTTGCGAGATGCTGCAGTAGGCGGATTAGTACTCCAAAGCGGTCCTTCATACCTAGAATCTATAGTTGTTTCAAGACGGGTTCCGTATCGGGCATCCTTCCGGTCCAGAGTTCGAAAGACAGCGCAGCTTGTTCCACCAGCATGCCCAGGCCATCCTGGTAACGAATCTCCGCTTCGAGGCAGAAATTTCGCAGGGGTGCAGCTACCGCGCCGTAGTTCAGGTCGTAGCAAAGACTGTCGGCATGGAACAGCGAAGGGGGTAAGCCTGGGTGTTTACCGTGGTGGCCGAGGGAGGTGGCATTGATGACGAGATCGAAAGGATCCTGCGTTTGAAGGGCTTGAAGGGAAATGGCCTTCAGGTCTGTGAGCGGTGAGTTGGTGCTGTTGGTATCGTGCCCAAGCACGCTCTTACAGGCAAGATCGGCAAATGATTCACACAACCGTTCCGCGCGTTCCAGGGTCCGGTTGGCGATAACGATGCTTGCGGGACCTTGTGCCAGCAGGTCACCGAGGATACCGGCCACTGCGCCACCAGCGCCAATGATGCAGACTCGCGAACCACCAAGCTGGTGATCGAGATTGGAAACCAGGTCCCGGACCAGGCCGCGGCCATCGGTGTTGTCCGCAAACCAGTCTTTTTGGGTCTTGAACAGCAGGGTATTGGCAGCTCGTGCCCGGCTCGAGCTGTCGCTACTTTTTTGTGCCAGTTTCCACGCTTGGTGTTTCAGTGGCACCGTGACATTGCAGCCCCTGCCACCCCGTGCGGCGAATTCTTCCACCAGACGGGGGAAAGTCTCCGGCCTAGCCTCGATTGCCCGGTAATCGACCTTCAGGGCGCATTGCCGGGCAAACGAGTGGTGAATTTCGGGTGAGCGTGAATGGCTGACGGGTGAGCCGAAAACGGCCAGCAGGATCACTGATAATCCTTGATCCACTGCGCTGCGCGCAGGGCATAGTAAGTCAGTATGCCATCTGCACCCGCGCGTTTGATACTGGTCAATGCCTCGATCGCCACGGCTTCCTCGTCCAGCCAGCCGTTCAGCGCGGCTGCCTTGAGCATCGCGTACTCGCCGGAGACCTGGTAGGCGAAGGTTGGCATACCGAACGCGTCTTTAACCCGGCGAATAATGTCCAGGTAGGGCATCGCCGGTTTGATCATGACCATGTCAGCGCCTTCTTGAAGGTCCAGCTCAACTTCCCGTAACGCTTCGTCGCTGTTGGCCGGATCCATCTGGTAGGAGTATTTGTTGCCGCCGGCCAGGTTTGCCGCTGAGCCTACTGCGTCCCGGAACGGGCCGTAAAAGCTTGATGCGTACTTGGCTGAATAGGCCAGGATTTGCTGGTTGGGGAAACCTTCGGTCTCCAATGCAAGCCGGATGGCGCCAATCCTGCCGTCCATCATGTCCGAAGGCGCTATAACGTCTGCCCCGGCTTCGGCGTGCGACACGGCCTGCTTGACCAGCACATCGATAGTAGCGTCGTTCATCACGTAACCGGTTTCGTCGGTCAGGCCGTCCTGGCCGTGCGTTGTGAAGGGATCAAGCGCCACATCGGTGATGACGCCCAGCTCAGGAAATCGTTGTTTCAATGCTTTGATGGCTCTTTGCGCCAGGCCTTCGGGATTCCATGCCTCACGCGCATCTTCGGTTTTGCGGTCGCTCGTAACTACCGGGAACAGAACGATTGCCGGCACACATAGCTCCTGGCAACGCTCCGCTGCGCGAAGCAAGTGGTCAATGGTCATCCGGTCCACGCCTGGCATGGACGCGACGGGTTCAACTGCGTTGTCGCCCTCCAATATGAAGACCGGCCAGATCAGGTCAGCAGGAGAAAGGCTGGTCTCGCGCATCAAGCGGCGGGAAAATTCGTTGGCGCGCATGCGCCGCATTCGCGTGGCGGGAAAGGTCATTGTTAGTGTAGTGTCCTATATTATGTGACGATTAAGCGAGACGAGAAGGTATTAGCTGCAAGGCGCGTCTCGCAGGGAATGGCACGCCCTTCACCAGAGAGGGAACACAGCAGATGATGCCTTCTCGCCTCGCCCGAAGGGAGACCCACAAAAGACTCAATCCTGCGTTACAGCCTTGATTAAGGGGGCGGCCATTAATTGCAGGCTGCGC
>JADFKH010000091.1 GCA_022565025.1 Pseudomonadota bacterium | reverse complement strand
TCGCATTCAACGCCACTGACTTGCCTGAACCGGTGGTCCCGGCCACCAGTACGTGAGGCATTCGAGCAAGGTCTGCAATCATCGGCCTGCCGCCGATGCTCTTGCCCAGTGCCACGGTAAGCGGTGATGACGAGCGGTCGAAAACCTCTGACTGCAGTATTTCGGCCAGGTACACGGTGTGGCGGACTGCGTTGGGAATTTCCAGCCCGATCGTCGATTTTCCGGGAATCACTTCAACCACGCGCACCGATATCACGCTCAGGCCGCGGGCCAGGTCCTTGGCCAGGTTGGAGATCTGAGCCGATTTGATACCAGGTGCCGGCTGTAACTCAAACCGCGTAATAACAGGGCCCGGATGCACCTCAACAACATCAACCTGCACACCGAAATCCGCCAGCTTGAGTTCAACTTGACGCGACAGGGCCTCAAGTACCTCGGTGCTATAACCCGCCGTTTGTTCCGGCGGATCCTCCAACAGTTCAAGCGGTGGCAAAGAGCCGGCAGGCAGATTCTTGAACAATAGTTGCTGCTTTTCGCGTTCAGCACGCTTGCTTGGCAGGGCCTCTGGCGACGAAATCCGGGGCTCAATCCTGCGCATCGGCTTGCCCATTTGGCGCACCGAATCCGCCCTCCTGACCTCAACCCGCTTCGCCTTGGCCTTACGTCCTGCAAACCAGTCGCGCATACCGGCAACGGAGTCTGCCAGCCATGCCAAGCCCGTAAGTGTGTATTTGCCCATCACGTCCATCACCCGAAACCATGAAATCCCGGCGAATAGGGTCAGACCAACCAGCAGCATCGCCAACAGGAACAACGTTGAACCCAGCAACCCAGACCATTCCAGCATTGGGGTGGAAATCTGCAGCCCAATGACGCCGCCCCCACCAGCTGGCATGGATCCTGCGGGAGGTGCAGCATGAATGTGGGTGAGCCCGGTAGCCGACAGGATAAACAACAACAGACCGGTTAGATGGGCCAGCCACTCGATCGCGCCAGATTTTTCTTCCAGCTTGCCTGCCTTGCTGTAGACCAGCCAGCCGGTATATATCAACAGGACAGGAAGGGTGTATGCGAGATATCCGGTAAGGAACAGGAAGAAATTCGCCAGCCAGGCACCGAGTAATCGACCAATGTTTTGCACCTGGCCGGGGGCCACGGAGCTGAACGGCCCCGGATCGGTAGGGTCGTAACTGACCAGGCATGCAACCAGGTAGACAGATAACAAGATGGTGAAGATGAAAAAACTCTCACTGAGCCGAAGGACAATCTGGCTGCTGACGGTGTTAGTTTGATGGGCTTTCTTACGGGCCTGTGGCAAGCTGATGTTCCTTATCAGATTTTGATTTCAAGTATATATTTTTGTTAGGTTTTATTCAAAGTGAATTATCGCTTCAAAAGCACCCATCTTGACATTCCGCAGCAGACACCCACTTTGTGTGGAATCCGCATTGAATTTCAAAGCATAATGAGCCTCAGATTTATTCAGAACACGACACGATTAGAGCGTGCTTGCGCGTTATTTTTTCATGCCTTCTCGCCCGCAAGCGAGTGCATACAAGGAGCGATTATACATGAGCAATGTTAAGCACTGCCGGCTCTTGATCCTTGGATCTGGACCGGCTGGGTACACGGCAGCTATTTACGCCGCCCGGGCCAACCTGCACCCCGTGCTCATCACGGGCATGGAACACGGTGGCCAATTGAGCACGACCACGGAGGTAGATAATTGGCCGGGTGATGTCGAGGGTTTGCAGGGACCCGACCTGATGCAGAGAATGCTCGAACACTCTCAACGTTTCGATACTGAGGTCATCTTTGACCACATCCACACCGCAAAATTGCAACAACATCCCTTCCGGCTCGAAGGCGACAGTGGAATTTATACCGCCGATGCCCTGATTATTGCAACCGGCGCCAGCGCCATGTACCTCGGCCTACCCTCCGAAGAGGCCTTCAAGGGCAAGGGTGTTTCAGCCTGCGCCACCTGTGACGGCTTTTTCTATCGAGGACAAAAAGTCGCGGTGATCGGTGGCGGCAATACCGCGGTCGAAGAAGCCCTCTACCTGTCCAACATAGCCGCTGAAGTCACCCTCGTTCACAGACGCGACGAACTGCGCGCCGAAGCAATTCTCCGGGACCGCATTCTCAAAAAAGAAAAAGAAGGAAACATAAACATTCTGTGGGACCACGTACTCGATGAGGTGTTGGGTGACGACAGCGGTGTGACCGGAATGCGGGTAAAAAACGTCAAGTCTGAAGACAAAACCGAACTTGATCTGGCAGGCGTTTTCATCGCCGTCGGCCACGCACCCAATACTGAACTTTTCCAGGGCCAGCTGGATATGACCGGCGGCTACCTGCACATCGAAAGTGGCATCAACGGTAACGCCACCGCGACCAGCATACCCGGTGTTTTCGCCGCCGGTGACGTGGGTGACCACGTTTACCGCCAAGCCGTCACTTCGGCTGGTTTTGGGTGCATGGCGGCATTGGACGCAGAGCGTTGGCTGGCCCATGAAGCCCACAAAACATAGCTACAACCAGGAAAGTGAAAACAGTCCCCCGTATCATCACGGATTTTTCCAAGATCGATAAACGGGACTGGGATCAACTGGATCACAGGGACAATCCGTTTCTTTCCCACGCTTTCCTCAATGCCCTGGAGACTTCCGCTTCTGTCTGCGTAGATTCAGGCTGGCAACCACATCACCTTGGCCTGTACCAGGGTGACCAGTTGGTGGCCTTTGCGCCCACCTATATCAAGTCTCATTCACACGGCGAATTCGTGTTTGATTGGGCGTGGGCCGCTGCCTATCAACGCCACCGGCTGCCCTACTATCCCAAGCTGCTGACGGCCATCCCGTACTCGCCGGTGACTGGCCCGCGCCTGTTGGTCAAAATTGGCCACCCGGATGCCGATCTACTCAGACAATCCCTGGTTGACTTGGCCATCGATGAATGCAGGACCGGGGATTTCTCATCCTGGCATTGCAATTTCTGCAACGAAACGGACTCTGCAGCCCTGGACAAAGAGCCCTTGTTGGCCCGCAGAGACTGGCAGTATCACTGGTTCAACCAGGATTATCAGTCCTTCGATGATTTCCTGTGCCAACTGCGTTCCAGAAAACGAAAAAATATCCGGCGCGAGCGCAGGCAAGTCTGCGAATCGGGTATTGTGTTCGAATGGAAAGGCGGTGCAGAACTCTCCCAGCGGGACCACGAATTCGTTTACACCTGTTACCAAAATACTTTCATGGCCTACGGAAACTACGCCGCTCTGCAAGCCAAGTTCTTCCGCGATATCGCACAGAACATGCCGAATCGCGTGCACGTCTTGCTGGCGAAACGGGATGATCAGCCAATAGCCATGGCCTTTTTCCTGTCTGGCGGGGAACGGCTATATGGCCGGTACTGGGGCTGTGTGGAAGAAGTGCCCGGGCTTCATTTCGAGACAGCTTATTACCAGGGCATCGAATTTTGTATTGAACACGGCATCCGGGTTTTTGAATCAGGGGCCCAGGGAGAGCACAAGATCAGCCGGGGATTTATGCCATCGCAAACCCGCTCTTTTCACCTGGTGCGAAATGAGGCTTTTCGTGAAGCCATTGCCCAATTCCTGATCAGGGAAAACCATGGGCTGGATGAATATCGCGCGCAACTGACCGTACATGATCCGTTTCGAAGAGATTCCGGATGAAAACGATCCTGGATGTACCTCAACTGGATGCGGATCCCAAGTCCCCCTTCCCTGCTTCAACCCAAGCGCTTTCCGTACCGAACGGTCTGCTCGCCTGGGGCGGAGACTTGCACAGCGAACGCTTGTTGAACGCCTATCGCGCCGGGATATTCCCCTGGTACACGGAAAATCAGCCCCTGCTGTGGTGGAGCCCTGCGCCCCGATGCGTGATTTTCCCGGCTGACATCCATGTTGCGAAAAGGACACGGCGCAGGTACAACACCGGCCAGTACACACTTACCGCGGACAAGGATTTCGCGGGAGTGATTCGAGCCTGTGCACAAGACCGTGGCGACAGGGACGGCGGTACCTGGATTACAAACGGGATGCTGGAGGCGTATTCCGATTTACACCGCCTGGGGCACGCTCATTCCATTGAGACCTGGCAGGACGGCGAGCTCGCCGGTGGCATTTACGGACTGGCCATTGGTGCTGTTTTCTTTGGCGAGTCCATGTTTACCCACCAGACCGATGCCGGAAAAATCGCCCTGATAGCATTGTGCAAGCAACTGGAGCGCTGGTCATTTGGCGTGCTGGACTGCCAGGTCAGCAGTCCTCACTTGGTGCGCATGGGCGCACGGGATATTTCGCGCCAGGAATTCGAGCATCGGCTGGCTGAGGGAGTTGCCGAAACTCGCCCGGCCGGTGTATGGACTAAAGTTTTCAACCCCGACCCACGTTGGGATCCTGGCTGTATGAGCCCAGCAGATGCACTACACTAGAGGCCATACGGTAATCGAACAGCCTTTAGAATTGTCAGGTGTTGGCGCCATTCAAATAGAGGTCGTTGAGTTATCGCTGAATCTGATCTTCGTGACAGAGCCGTTATGCAATAATTATTTAGAGCATGAGTAATTTATGCGCTTTTCTCAGCAATTCCCACGATTTTCTCATGATCAATCCATAAGATTAAATTCACCCAGGAGTCGTTAGCGATGCACGTAACAAAACTATTCAGTCTTGAAGACAAGGTCGCCATTATTACCGGTGGTTCTAAAGGACTGGGGTTCATGATAGCAGAGGGCTTTGCCGAAGCCGGCGCCAGATTGTTGTTGTGTTCCAGAAAACAGGACCAGTGCGAAGAGGCCGCAGAAAAAATACGCGCCCTGGGCGCCGACTGTCATGCAACAGGCTGTGATGTTGCCGATCCCGATGCGGTCAAGGCCATGGCGGCGTTGGCACTGAAACGTTTCGGCAAGGTAGACATACTGGTCAATAACGCGGGCATGGCCTGGGGCGATGAGCTCGAGGATACACCGCTGGAAAGATGGGACCAGATGTACAATATCAATGTACGCGGTACCTTTTTGTGCACGACTGAAGTGGGCCGCAACATGATTGCGAATAAAAGCGGCAAGATAATCAATCTCGCCTCCATTACCGCTTTTAAAGCGTCTGATCCGGCGATTGCCATCACCCCGGCCTATGCTTCCACCAAGGGTGCCCTGTTGACCTTAACCAAAAGTCTTGCGCGCTACTGGGCAAAACACAACATCACTGTCAATGCCATTGCTCCGGGTATCTTTCCCAGCAGTGCGACCAAAGGTCTGGATAAAAAAGTCAACATTATGGAAGCCGCCATCCCACTGGGCAGACTGGGGTATACAGATGATTTCAAGGGCACCGCCGTGTTTCTGGCATCACCGGCAGCCAACTATATTACCGGCCACGTGTTGGTGGTTGATGGCGGCATGTTGACCTGAAGTCGGTCAGCCAGAGGCAAATTAATTTAGGTAATCAAACTTGAAGCATCTGGATTGGCAAAACAGCCCGGCGGCGAATGACTACAGTATTGATGAACTAATCATTACCGTACTGACCGATCAATTTCATAATGGTGATCAGGCCACCAACGGTATGAGTTCCTTCATCCCGGTGGCGGCCTTTATGCTGGCCCGCCTCACCCATGCCCCCGATCTGATCTGGCTGGCAAGCACGGCGGGGCTGGAACCACGGCCACAACGCATCCCGGCATCGACCCTGGAAGCCCCGTTATGGCGGGATTCCATTATGTATATCGAACAGTATGGCACCGCTTGGGATTTGCTTTTAAACGGTCGCTGGATTGAAAAATTCTGCGTAGGCGCGGCACAGCTGGATCAGTATGGCAATGCCAACAACTCGGTGATCGGCGACGATTACCACGCGCCAAAGGTGCGCTTGCCGGGGACGGCGGGGTTGGCGGATCTGTGTTCGATCGGCAAGCTGCTGTATTACTGGAGCTTCAACCACACGCCGCAGGGTTTGGTGGAAAAAGTGGATTTCATCAGTGGTGCAGGCTACTTGGAGGGGGGCGATGCGCGGGAGCGGCTGGGACTGGGTGGGGGGCCGCAACTGGTAGTGACGAACCTGGCGGTGCTGGACTTCCATCCCGACAGCAAGCGGATGCGCTTGCAGTCGGTACATCCCGGGGTGACGGTGGAGCAGGTACAAAAAGCAACCGGGTTTGAATTGTTATTACCGGCAGGGGTGATACGCGAGACCACCCGGCCGACCGAAGCACAGGTCAGATTAATCCGTGAGGTGATTGACCCCGACGGGATGCGTAAGAAGTAATTCCATGGTTGAATGCAGGTATGTTTAACCCATTAAATCTTCGAAATATTGTACAGATTGCCTACTATGTAAATGATGTAGAGGCGGCAGCAAGAAAGGCCCACACGCACTTTGGCACTGGACCATTTTACATTCATAAAAATATTGAACTGGTGGATGTAACGTATCGGGGTCAAAAAGCAACGCTGGATCACACATCAGCCTATGCCCAGGCCGGGCCGATCATGCTTGAGTATACCCAGCAAAACAATGACGGGCCTTCGGCATTTACCGACATGTACCCTGATGGGCAAGAAGGCATCCACCATGTGGCGATCTTTGTCGATAATATGGTAGCGGCCATGCGGCATTTAAATGCTAAGGATTGCGCGACAGTGACGCACTATTTTACCCGGGCAGGAAATGTTGAAGTGGCGTTTGTTGACACGCGGTCGATACTGGGCCACATGGTGGAATTGTATCAACCGGTGGCAGTGCTTACCGGTTTTTATGACACCGTCGCCCGGGCTGCCCAGACCTGGGATGGAAAAGAGCTGTTCAGGTATATTAACCAGCCTGCTTAATCCGCATTTTCGAGCTGCAGCGCCGGCAGGTTGCCAGCCGGCACAAAGCCGAATATGAGACCATAGAAGGCGAGCTCGCTCTGCAGTGCCCGGATGTTATTTTCAGGTTTTCTGAAGCCATGCCCCTCACCCACAAAGGGAATGTAGGCCGTGGGAATGCCCTTGGCTTTTAAGGCAGCAAAAATCTTTTGCGACTGGTTGGGCGGCACGACCCTGTCCTCCAGACCCTGCAACAGCAACAAAGGCACGGTAATCCTGTCCACATGATTAATGGCCGAACGGGCAAAATAGACATCGCGTGCTGCTGGATAAGGGCCGATCAGCTGATCCAGATAGCGGGATTCAAACTTGTGCGTGTCGCGGGCCAAAGCAGACAAGTCACTGATGCCGTAATAGGAGGTGCCAGCAGCAAAAATGTCATGCTGGGACAAGGCTTCGAGCACCGTAAAGCCGCCCGCACTGCCGCCCCTGATGACCAGTCGGTCAAAGTCCACCAAACCCTGCTCGGCAAGCCAGGCCGCACCGCTGACAACATCCTCAACGTCATAGACGCCCCATTGCAGGTCGAGCCGCTCCATATAGGCTCTGCCAAAGCCGGTGGAACCCCGGTAATTAACGTCAAGAACGGCAAAGCCCCGGCTGGTCCAATATTGAATGTCAGACCGCACTACTGCCTCTGCTGAGCCTGTAGGCCCGCCATGCACCCTGACCAGCAGCAGCGGCTTGCTGTCGCTGGGCCCCACATAATCCGGATTGCTGGGCGCATAGAAAAATCCATGGACAATTTCCCCCTGTCCGGTGGGGAAAGTAATGGCCGAAGGAATGGAGATAACTTCATCGGCGATCACGGTGTGCGCAGGCACGTAAATCTGCTCTAATGAGAAATCCTGGTTCAGTCGATAAATGGAATTGGGCGTGGTTTCGGTACCGGCTTCCAGCCACAAGGTTCCATCCAGATTTACAATGCCGCCAGCATGGGCAAAACGCGAACCAATATCTTGCATATCGCCGGTGGTAAGGTTTAAATGAGCGAGCTGGGAATAGCCGCCTTCTTGTTTGACCAGCACCACATTTTCACCATCGATAAAGGCAAAATAACGGGCGCCAAACCCGTTGACTCCGCCCATCTCAACCGCCTCGGCACGGACATTTTCAGCGTCGTTCCCGGTCCAGCGATAGAGGTTCCACCAACCCGACCAATTGGCCAAAAAATACAGCACGCCGTCGGGAGAAAACATGGGCTGACTGACCGAGCCCCGACTGCCATCGGCAATCATGCGGGTATCGAGCAGGGCACCATCGTCGCTGAAATGGGCCGCATAAAGCGCTACATCATCCCACGGCATATTAGGATGCTGCCAGGCCACCCAGACCAAGCTGTTACCGTCCGGCGCCACACGGGGTGACAGAACAAAATCCGTGCCTTCGAACAGCACCTCGCCTTCGCCACCCGTCGCCAGATCAATAGACACCAGGGTATTCACCGCCTCCCCGGCGGCCCGATGGTCTTCGCGCACACAGATCAGACGACCTCTCGCCTCATCCATAATGCAATCGCCGTAACGTAAATCAGAGCCAGACTCCGGCGTCAGGGCCTCCGGCACGCCACCTGCCTGCTGCCGGTAGAGGCGCTGGTCAGAAAAATTGGAGAAATAGACCGTATCGCCATGAACTAAATAAGCAGCACCGCCATATTCGTGAACCCGGGTTCGTACATTGAAACCCTCGGGCGTCAAAATTCTGACTGGCCCACCCGCGTCAATACCGACAACAGCCATGCGACCGCCTTCTTCAGCACGGGATTCGAGCCAATAAATACCAGCTGCGCCACCCCGAATAGTTCCAACGCTATTGGAATTGGCATAAACATCCGCCGCCGAAATGGGAGAAGCCCAAGTGCCATAGGGCGCTACAGTCTGATCATTTTTCAAAGATGTCATTCTCCTTCAGCGGAACAGACGATAGGCTCAAGCTTATGAGCAATGCTCCCAGCAACCCACTTGCCCAGCGCAAGGCGAATGTCAAGCTGTCGCAGAGCACAGTGAATCCGCCCTCCTTACCATTTATCTTGTACGATATACCTTAGCCAGCCGGTCTGTCAGTAGTTATTCACAGGAGAAAATTCGATGATCAGGAGTTTTTTGTTTTATGCGGTGGTCTTGATGGGGTTTTTCTGTCCGACCGGCGATACCTTTGCCGACAGGATCGATATCCACGCAACGGCTGAGGAAGTCCAGCCCTTGCTGCCGGGGATGCAGGCGCCGCCTTTCAAAGTGCTCGATGCCGCGGGTAACTCCGTGTCATTTGACCCGGCGGACCTGGAACAGCCGCTGGTGCTGACCTTTTTTCGCGGTGGCTGGTGCCCCTATTGCAACCTGCACCTGGCCGAACTGCGCCATGCCGAGCAGGAACTGCAGGACATGGGTTTCGATGTGTGGTTCATCAGCATCGACAAGCCGGAATTACTCTATGCAAGCCTGGAACAACCCGACATCGGCTACCGGGTGTTGTCAGATGCAAAACTCGAGGCGACCCGTGCCTTCGGGCTGGCGTTTCGCATGCCCGATGACCTCGTCGCCAGGTACCTGGAATACGGTGTAGACCTCGAAGCGGTCTCCGGAGAAAGCCACCACGTATTACCGGCGCCGAGCACCTATATCATCGGTACCGACGGGGTTATTCAATTCCAGTACACAAACCCGGATTACCACGTGCGTTTGCATCCAACGGTGCTCCTGTCTGCCGCCCGCGCCTACAAGGATGAGGCCGATCAGCGACTGATACGATTGCGCGAGGCCCAAAGAAAAGAAGAGCAACACTAGCTGCAACTGTCACCTTTCACGCTGGAATTATGCTCCCACGAACAAGCAGGATTTACGTTGCCACAGAATTCTGCGCAGGCCTGAACAGCCCCTGATCCTGATAATCATAAAGGCATTCAATTTTGTTCAATATGTTCTGAAACGAACCCTGTGTGGGGGAAATCAGGCACCATAGCTTGATGGTTCTATCCATTACAACGAATTCATTCTCGATTACCAAATGCAGTTGATCCGCTACCTCTGTTGATGACAGAACCTGCTGAATGGTCTGTTGGTCAGGATCCCTCAAGGCTTCAGGTACAGAATGGTGCGTGTTTAAATTACAAATCTTGTACATGGCGTTAGTATAAAGGCCGAAAAGTACGTTGCCCATTTCAGCCAGCAAATCCATCATCTGTTCATGAAAAGCCTCATCGGTGGTGTTTCGTGTGTCATCGTCTTGCGTCCAATCGGGCTTCTGACTGTCCAGCGTTGCCAGGTCGATGTCAGGGCTGGACAGGTATATGAGACTCAAGACCGGCCTCACCACTTCACCCAGGTATTTGAAATCGCCTGACCGCATCAACAGAAGTATGCTGCCTTGCATATCACCCTCCATGACACTCGACACGATATACAGGGTTCCACTACCCAGGTGTTTCAGGAATTCACTGTTAACGCCCGTCGCTATTTCAATGGAGGAATCAGAACGAACAATATTGAGCGCAAACATGGTCTCGAGCGCATTCAGCGCCTTGCTGGTGCCGTCTACCAGAAACCGGTCAAAAGAATTAATCTGTTTCCTGGTTAAACTCAGTTGATTGGCAATCATCATTTTGGTCTCGGCATGGTTTCCGCCCCCTGTGACCTTGGCACCGTGATCAGATTTCCATCACTTGATCAATCACTTTCAAGAGATCCTTTGGCACACAAGGCTTTTTCACATATACCTTCGCTC
>JADFKH010000090.1 GCA_022565025.1 Pseudomonadota bacterium | reverse complement strand
ACCGGCCAGGCTTGGGGTAGGCGCGGCAAAAGGCCACCAAAAGGCCACCAACTCCAGACCGGTCCATTAAACTAAACGGACTGGATGGGACAAACTAGGCGTAGATTGGCAAGTGTGGTCGATTGGACGGACGTATTTTCACGATAGGCTGGTGACTCTTAATCAGTAGGTTCTCGGTTCGACCCCGAGGCGGGTCACCAATGTTTAGGCACGAAAAAGCCCTTCAGAGTGATTTGAGGGGCTTTGCATTTTGCTCGATGCCCACAAAAATTTCACGCCAATGACGGTTGAACGCTTATTCCTCAGCAGGAAAAGAACGGCTCTCGATGCGGCCGTCGATTTTGCCTTGGATGCTTTTTTTCGTGACATCCCCTTGGTACAAAAACCGCCACCAAATTTGCCTGAGCGCCCGTTCTCCGAACTTACTGGAGTTCCTGAGATTGATTCGTGCAACTTTTTCTCCGTGTACGATTCGACTTCTGGTGTCATACAAGGACCGAAGCTCTTCAAATGGTTCGCTTATTTCGCCGCCTTCCCACGCCATCACATAGGCCCCCCGCATGGAAGTTCGATAGGAAAGTTCTGGATTTCGGTCAGATAATAGAGCCTCTAGCCCGATTGAGAAATCAATGACGCGATCCTCCGCTCTGATGCGACCCAACCCATCTACTAGCCGTCGAGCCGCCGTCTCGAGATGTTTACCATTATCGCGAACGATACGCGCCGTCTTGGGCGCCAGTCCCAGCAACAGCTTGATGGCCGCATTGGTTTGACTGCGGGCGCGCAACTCCAGCACCTGACCCAGCAACACCAGTGCAGTGATGACGGCAGCCGCCTCGAAGTACACCGGTATGACGCCCATGTCGTTCTGCACTGACGCCGGAAAAACACCGGGAAATACGGTTCCGATCACACTATAGACCCAGGCGATTCCAACCCCGATTCCAATCAGGGTGAACATATTGAGATTGCGGGTGACCAGTGACTGCCAGCAGCGCACGAAGAAAGTCCACCCGCCCCACCACACTACCGGTGTGGCCAGTATCAGTTCAAACCACTGGCGGTTATGGGGTTTAATAATGGCTGCCACCACCTCCGGCCAGAACTCAGCCGCCATTGCGCTGAAAAATACCGGGATGGCGAGGATGGTGCTGACCCAGAAGCGCCGCGACATATCGTCCAGTTCACTGTTATCGGCTTCCATCTCTACCATGCGCGGCTCCAATGCCATACCGCACTTGGGACAAGCACCCGGTCCCACCTGCTGTATTTCCGGGTGCATGGGGCAGGTATAGAGAGATGCATCCATGGGTGCTGCTGCCGTGTCGTGTCCGCCACCGTAACTGCTACCATCAACATCACTGAACTCCAAGTATTGCTCAGGAGCCGCAATGAATTTTTCGCGGCAGGAGGCGCTGCAGAACAGGTATTCGATTTCCTCATGCACGTGCCGGTGTTCGCCTTCTGCAGAAACCCGCATGCCACAAACAGGATCTACTGCCTGTATCCCATTCTCTGGAGATTCATCGTGATGTGTTGTCATTGTCGCTACTCTTTCTTGATACGGCTTGTTGACCGTGGATTCATCCCATGTTCAGCGTGCGCTGTGGCCCATACGGGTGGCATACACTGCTTTCTCCCCGCTGTCATCCACACTAATGACCTGGTATTCCACCGGCCTGGGTGATTCCATTCCAGGCGAACCCGGCGGCATTCCGGGCACGGAAATGCCCTTGATATCTGTGGGTTGCTCTTCCAGCAACCGGGTCACCAGGTCTGCAGGCACATGCCCCTCGACCCAGTAATTACCGGCAACTGCGGTATGGCAGGAAGCCAATTCCCGTGGGACACCCAGTCGGGAGCGCACTGAATCGGTTTCATTCACGATGATCACCTCAACATTGAGGCCGCTTCGTTTCAGATGGTCAACCCATTTACCGCAACAGCTGCAAGAAACGGTTTTATATACCGTAACATCTGAATGGACTTCAGGTGCGAGTGGCTGTGCTGCCCAGGCAACCGCACCGGAAAAGATCGTGAACAACCCCACTGCAAAAAGATTCTCAAGGGTTTTGCTCAGCTTGTGTGGACTAATGTTCAGATTTCTACACGTAACGTTCATGTTGTTCTCCTATATCGTAGTTTCAATGGTTATTAACCGGGTCAGAGTTTGCTGTTTGTCATGAGCCATTGCTTCCATCCTCAAATCCAATTTCCAACACCTCTGGGTGTCTTCCAAGTCGATGCCGTTGCCACAACAAAAAAATGGCGGGAATGAGCCCTAAGGTCAGAACAGTCGCGCTGACCATCCCGCCTACCATGGGTGCTGCGATGCGCCTCATGACTTCAGAGCCGGTACCGCTCCCCAGCATGATGGGCAGCAAGCCTGCTGTGATCGCCGTCACCGTCATCATGATTGGCCTGACCCTAAGAAGAGCACCGTCAATCACCGCATTGGAAAGATCATCCCGGTTGAACTGGCGTCCACTTTCTGCTGCCAAGCGCCGGTGGCTTGCCAGGGCCTGCTTGAGAAAAACCAGCATGATTACGCCAATCTCCACGGCCACGCCCGCAAGCGCAATGAAGCCCACCCCGACCGCTACTGAAATTTGGTAATCCAGCAAATAAAGCAGCCAGATTCCCCCAACCAGCGCAGTGGGTAGCGTGCCCAGGATGATCAGAACTTCCGTCATGTTTTTGAAGTTCAGGAAGAGCAGGAGAACAATAATGACCAGGGTGATCGGAATGACCGTGGCGAGGCGTTTCTTGGCTCGTTCCATGTACTCGTACTGTCCGGACCAATTGATTGAGTAACCCGCCGGTAAATCAAGCTGTTCAGTCACCGCCTTTTGTGCAGCCTTGACGTAGGTGCCAAGGTCAACACCCTCGATGTCAACATAAATCCATCCATTGAGCCGCGCGTTTTCGCTTTTAATCATGGGCGGGCCGTTTTCTATGGTCAGGTTGGCCACGGCAGAAAGCGGTATTTGCTGCCCCGTTGGTGTGACCACAGGCAACTCCTTCAATTTCTCCAGCGAGTCACGATATCCCCTCGGATAACGCAAGTTGACCGGGTACCGCTCCCTGCCTTCCACGGTCTCCGTGACGTTCATTCCTCCGATCGCCATTCGCACAATATCCTGGACATCGTCAATGTTCAGGCCATAGCGTGCAGCCTGGTTACGCATGATATCCACCGTTATATAGCGGCCACCGGCTACCCGTTCAGCATATGCAGAAGCCGTGCCGGGAATCGACTTGAGTATTTTTTCAATATCCTCGCCAATTTGTTGGATGACGCCAAGGTCCGGGCCTGCGACCTTGATCCCGACCGGGGTTTTGATCCCGGTGGCCAACATATCGATTCGGGTCTTGATCGGCCACACCCATGCATTCGTGAGGCCTGGAATCTTCAGTCTTTGATTAAGTTCCCGTTTGATGTCATCAATACCCACACCTTCACGCCATTGCGACTCGGGCTTGAGTTGAATAATTGTTTCTATCATGGTCAGGGGCGCTGGGTCCGTTGCCGTGTCCGCCCGGCCGATCTTGCCGAACACGGTCTTCACTTCAGGAACGGAACGAATCAACTTGTCCGTCTGCTGCAGCAATTCCTGTGCCTTGCCGATTGAAATTCCCGGAAAGGTAGTTGGCATATACATAAGGTCGCCTTCATTCAGGTCCGGCATGAACTCTGAGCCAAGCTTGTTCGCCGGCCAGAAACCAATCACTACCAGAAGCAAGGCAGCAAATATCACCCGCCAGGGGTGCCTGGTGACCTGGTTGATCAATGGCTTGTAAATCCAGATCAAAACCCGGTTGATCGGGTTGCGGCGCTCAGGAAGAATTTTCCCCCGGATGAAATAGCCCATCAGGACGGGTACCAGCGTGATGGACAATCCGGCCGCAGCAGCCATGGCATAGGTTTTGGTGTAAGCCAGGGGCGCAAACATCCGGCCCTCCTGGGCCTGCAAACTAAATACCGGTAAAAAGCTGAAGGTGATAATCAGGAGAGCGAAAAACAGCGGCGGCCCTACTTCGACAGCCGCTTCGGTAACCACCGACCAGTGTGCTTTTACATCGTAATCCTCTCGTTCCATTTTCTTGTGGACGGTCTCAATCATCACAATGGCTGCATCGACCATGGCGCCAATCGCGATCGCAATACCGCCCAGCGACATGATGTTTGCATTAAGCCCCTGCGCATACATGATGATTAGAGCGGCCAAAATTCCCAGCGGAAGGCTGATAAGCACCACCAGGGATGACCGGATATGAAACAGGAACACCCAGCATACCAGCACGACGATCAGGAATTCCTGAGCCAGTTTGTGCTGTAGCGTCTCGACGGCCCTGCCGATCAGGGCTGAGCGATCGTAGGTTTCTACGATTTCCACGCCCTCGGGAAGGCTTCTTTGCAGTTCCGCCAAGCGCTTCTTGACACCTTCAATGGTGGTACGTGCATTTTCGCCGAATCGCATGACGATAATACCGCCAACGACCTCACCCTCCCCGTTCAGTTCCGCAATACCCCGCCGCAATTGTGGCCCCAACCTGATTTCGGCCACATCCTCCAGTCTGATCGGGGTGCCGGTCTTGTTCATGCCCAGCGGAATGGCCCGGAGATCTTCAATTGACTGGATATAACCGGTCGCGCGAACCATATACTCCGCTTCACCCATTTCGATTACGGAACCACCCACTTCACGATTTCCCCGTTGTATCGCTGAGCGAATTTTGGCGATGGGCAGGTCATAAGCCCGCAGCGCATCCGGGTTCACGACCACCTGGTATTGACGAACCATACCGCCGATGGTTGCCACTTCTGCAACGCCCGGCACGGTTTGTAATTCGAACTTCAAAAACCAGTTCTGAATGGATGTGAGCTGCGCCAGGTCATGCTTTCCGGTGCGATCTACCAAGGCGTATTCATACACCCAGCCCACTCCGGTGGCATCCGGACCGAGGGCCGGCTTCGCCGATGGCGGTAACTGGCCCGATACCTGGTTCAGGTACTCCAACACTCTCGAGCGGGCCCAGTACAGGTCAGTCCCGTCTTCAAATATCACGTAGACGAAAGAATCTCCGAAGAATGAGTAGCCACGCACGGTTGATGCACCCGGCACGGACAGCATGGCCGTGGTCAGAGGATAAGTCACCTGGTCTTCCACCACCTGGGGCGCCTGCCCCGGAAACGATGTCTTGATAATGACCTGGACATCCGACAGATCAGGCAGCGCATCAACCGGAATTTTAAACAGGACCTGAATGCCCGCCGCTGCGAGAATCGCGCTCCCCAATAACACCAGGAACCGGTTCGTAATCGACCAGCGGATGATTCGTTCAATCATGGTCGCGGGCACCATTTTCCGCCATCTCCGGCGCCGAATCCAGTCTTCTGATGCTTCCCACCAGGCTGGCCTCCGAATCGAGCAGGAACTGAGCCGAAGTCACGATCTTGTCGCCCTCCTCGATGCCGGCAATAATTTCGACCCACTCACCACTTTCCATGCCCGTCATGACTTCATGCACGCGGAACTTACCGTCGCCCAGCGACACCACCACGCGGTCCCTGTAAGGCGCCCGGATCAGGGCTTCCAAGGGTATGCTCAAGGCGTTCGGCTGGAGCTTGCCGTAAATGGAAACTCGGGCATACATATTGGGTTTTAGTCGCTCTCCAGGGTTGTCGAAATGCAAACGCACACGCAATGTACGCGTTTTGGGATCAAGAATCGGATAAACATAATCCACCTGCCCGCTGAAGACTTCTCCCGGCATGTAATTGAGTCTCGCCTCAGCGGCCTGGCCCGCTGCAACCCAATCAGCCTGGGACTCAAACACTTCGGCCTGCAGCCAAACGCTGGAGAGGTCCGCCAGGCTCATGATCGTGGTGTTGGGCTGGATGTACATGCCCTCACGCACACCCAGAAACGAGACCACGCCATCCTGCGGCGCGACTACCTGGATGTTCTCAGAGGCGCTGCCTCTGTGCGCCAACTTTATTATTTCCGTCCGTATCATGCCAAGTGCCCGCAGTTTTTCGTCCGCACCCGACTTCAACCTTTCATCACCCCTTCGCAGCGCCTGGAGATATTCTTTTTGTGCGTTGACCAGCTCGGGTGAATACAGCTCGAACAACAGCTCATCTTTCAAAACCCGCTCACCTTCTGCATTGACGAGCAATTTGGTAATCCAGCCCTTGGTCCTGATGTTGATATGGCTTATTCGTGTCTCATCGAAACCTACATAGCCCGTAGCTTCGATACGGCGCCACAGGGGTCCTCTTTTTGCCGTTGCAGTCCTTACGCCCAGATTGTTTTCCACGGTGGAACTGATCGTAACCACATCGCCAGAGCCGATGTCTTGCGCATAAACCGGCACCATTTCCATGTCCATTGGCGATTTACCGGGCTTGTCGCTTTTGAAGCTGGGGTCCATCGGAGCAACCCAGTACAGGATTTCCGGTTCCTGGCGTGTTTCTTCATTATTGCCTGAGATGTCCAGCGGTATATCGCCCAATCGCGAGCCAATGAATACTCCACCCGCCAGGCTGACAATGATCAGTAGCACAACGGTAATTCTGTTTTTCACTTGAATTCTCCTTCAAGGTAGAGCAGGCGAGCATGTGTTTTCAATGCTTCAGCGTGCAAGCGCGCATGATCGAGTTGCAACTCGAACTCGGTGATCTGTGCGCGCAGAAGAGTAGTCAGGTCTCCAAAAAAAGACTGATATGCCTCGAAAGATGCTTCAGAGCTGAATGCAGCTTGAGGTAATAAAGTGCGGTTAAATAACTCAATTCTTTCCTGTTGCCTCTGCCAGGTTGCAGCATGCAAATCAATTTCACTCTGCATTCGCCTGAAAACGTCATCACGAGTGAACCTGGCGGCTGAAGATTCGGCAAGCCTGGAAGCGGTAACCCGGTCCTGCCGGTTGCTCGTGAACAGGGGCAAGTCCATCACCATCATCAGGGAGAGCAAATCAGATCGGGAGCTTCCGTCGGAATTTGTACCACCACGACCTCCGTAGGTGAGGTCGAATGAAAACTCGGGTTTATATTTTTCTCGGGCGAGTTCTACACCCGTTTCCGAAGCGGCAATGTATTTACCCAGGGCAAGGATCCGGGGGTGGCGCGCAAGCTTGCTTTTGATGACAGTTGTCGAAGATTGAGAGCTCAGCTGGGGCCAGTCACCTTCCAGGTTTCGATACGCTGCATCGCTAATCCATGTCGCCAGCCGCGCGCGGGCGCGGTCCTCTTGCTGTGAGATTCTCGTAGCCCTTTCCTCTACTTTAGCCAGTTCAACTGCTGCCTGAAAAACATCCTCTTGGTGAACCCGGCCTGTCGCGTAATAATCCTGAATAATGTCCGCCAAATCTGCAAATACAGCAATCGCTTTCGCATTAATGTTCGCAAGGTGTTGTTGTTTCAGGATTTCAAGAAATTGTTCCCTGACAGCGAGGATGATTTGCAGCTTCTGATCACGCACGGTTTCATCCAGTCCTTCAGCACGCTGTCTGATTTGCCTGGACGTCAACGATCGCGTATCCCCCCTGGGAAATTTCTGCACCAGCCCAAACTGGACCTGTGTCATTGCTTCCTGACCAAGATTAAAACTATCTGTTGGCAGCGCTACCATGCCCACTTTGAGCAAGGGATCGGGCAGCTGTTCAGCGGCGACTGACAGCTCATCGAGGGCCAATCGATTGGCCTCTAAAACTTCGACTGATGGATCTTCCCGCAATGCCAACTGTTCAACATCATTGAGACTTAATCCCGAAGCATCGATGTTCAAACTTATTGCGATGCCAGCAAATGCAATGGATACAGCCAGAACATGGCCATGACCGGTACTCTTTTTCGTACTATACATAATAATCTCCAAAAACCATCGAACGCCAAATGACGTTTTGAGTTTTCAAAACTCAGCAACCGGGGCCTGATAAAATCAACCCCGGAAAATGGCCGGATCAGGAGATAGGGGGACGGAAAGGTGGGTGGGAGTTACTCGGCTTAATTTCGCCAGAAGTAATATCCTGGGCGTAAAGAGTTAGCCAAATTACGGTGACACCGTGCAGATCAGATTTAGTTGAGACGCCGGCAGAACAAAAACCGCAATACATTTGTTGGTCACAGCCTTGCTGCGAATTCGCTCGCTCAGAATCACAACAATCTGGCCGATCATCACCAGCATTTTCCATTTGCTTCAAGTAATGAGCGGCTTCCTGATTCGTTTCCATATCGCAGACACCAGCCTGCAAAGGTTGGGCGCCGATCGCCAGAACAAGAATCAAGATCAAGGTTTTCATAATTAAACGACAAACTAAACAAAAAATTTGCCAACACTGGAACAAAAATAAAGCGACTCACCATTGGCATTCTGTTTTTCTCAGCCAAATTGACCGGGAAATCAGTAGGTAGTTCAATACAAAGTACTATCGCTATTGACAGAGCGAACGACGATTGCCATGTACAAGGCCCCGCTCATCGTGCAGACTTCTCCGGCCAAGCGGCATATCGGGACAACAAGGCTAGACCAAGGGCAGAAAATGGACGTAATCGTCATCAATGGTGGCAAAGCTTTGGAGGGTACTGTGGCCGTCAGCGGCGCGAAAAATGCGGCGCTGCCGTTGCTGTTTGCATCCTTGCTTGCCGAAGGTGAGCATACCTTTCACAATGTGCCGCGGCTGAAGGACATTGACTCCACGGAACTGCTGCTCAATCACCTCAATTGTGCAACCCGAAGGGTCGGAAACCAACTAAAGGTCACGGTTAACCGGCCCGATAGCTTCGTCGCCCCGTATGACATTGTCCGCAAAATGCGCGCCAGCATCCTCTGCCTGGGTCCCTTGCTGGCCCGTTACGGCAAAGCCAAGGTGAGTCTGCCTGGAGGATGTGCAATTGGCTCCCGCCCGATCAATATGCACATTGAACCCTTGCTTCAACTCGGCGCCAAGATCGAGATCGAAAATGGCTACGTAATTGCGCAAACCGGCAAACTGGTGGGTGACCGCATCGTATTCGAAAAAGTCACTGTGGGCGGCACCGAAAATATCATGATGGCGGCGACGCTCGCCCGTGGGACCACGGTGCTTGAGAACGCGGCCATGGAGCCTGAAATTGCCGATCTTGCCCATTGTTTACGGAACATGGGCGCCCGGATTGAAGGTGAAGGCAGCAGCGTGATAAGCATCGAAGGTGTCGATGAACTTCACCCCTGCGAACACGGTGTTATACCTGACCGGATTGAAGCGGGGACCTTGCTGATATCCGGGGCCATCACGGGTGGCGATGTCCGGGTTGAGCAGTGTGTTCCTGGCGACATCCAGACACTGATCATGAAAATGCGTGAAAGCGGGTTTGATCTTGAAACCGGTGAAGACTGGGTGCGGGTCAAGCCCTGCGATCACTGGACCGCTGTCGATATAGACACCGCTCCGCACCCCGGCTTCCCTACCGACCTGCAGGCCCAGTTCATGGCCCTGATGACCCAGGCCAGTGGAACATCCGTGATCACCGAGCAAATTTTCGAGAATCGATTCATGCACGTACAGGAGTTGGTACGCATGGGAGCCAACATCACGCAAAAATCGCAGGTGGCCGTGGTCCATGGCAACCCGGGGGAGCTGGGCGGGGCTCCGGTCATGGCGACGGACCTTCGCGCCAGCGCTTGCCTGGTACTGGCGGGTCTGGCTGCTACTGGCAAGACCGTAGTGAACCGGATTTATCACCTCGACCGCGGCTACGACCACCTGGAAAAGAAATTACAAGGCCTGGGAGCCAGGATTGAACGTCACCCCGAAGCGCACATTTGACCCGAATCTTCCCCGAATTCTGGCCCAAACGGCCTGGCAACCCATCACAGGACCAGTTGAGGAAACACAATAGTCTGCTTTTTGTTACCATATATTGCTGTTCGCAACAACGGAAAACTGCCTCACCATGAGCACAAAAGTAGCCATCCCGGAGCACCTTGCGCCCCGTCGCGGGGAACTGGTCATGTTCGAAAATCCACTACTCGAGCGGCTGAGCCATATCAGTCCCCGCACGGTGCTGGCTATTTTCATCCCTTACGGTGCATTGGCCTTTTACCAGGGCTTGCGCGTAGGAACGGATCCCGCGACCGCCGCTTGGCTGTTTTTGGCTGGAATCTTTTTCTGGACCTTTTTCGAGTACATCATGCACCGCTTCTTGTTCCATTTTTATCCGGATTGGAAGTTTCAGCAGCGATTGCAGTTCACCATGCATGGGGTGCACCACCAGTACCCCAATGATAAGGACCGGCTGGTGATGCCGATCACGGTCAGCATCCCCTTATCGGTGCTGTTGTTGGGGACTTTTCACCTGCTGCTTGGCAATCGGGCCTGGTCGTTTTTCAGCGGCGTGATGCTCGGCTACCTGGCCTACGACATGATTCACTATGCCATTCATTTCTTCACCCGCATCAAACACCCCTTGTTCCTGAAACTTCGCCAGCATCACATGGACCATCATTTTCGTGATCCGCGACGGGGATTCGGTGTGTCATCGTCACTATGGGACCATCTTTTCCGGACCTGAACCCTAGGAGTCTGTGCGGTAGAAAATTATCCTACTGCGAAACTGTCACAGTGGTCCATTTTCCCGCTCTTTTTCGTTAAATAGCGGTGCTATTCGCCTCAAAAGACCGAAAAACTGTCCTCACTGTGTC
>JADFKH010000278.1 GCA_022565025.1 Pseudomonadota bacterium | reverse complement strand
TATTTTCCATTGGGGTCATATGCGCAAAATTGGTGCGTTATTCCAGCCTTTGCACCCTGTTAGTGCACGCCATGAATCACCACCATTGACCACCGATGGAATATCCATGGGTCGTTCCCATTTTTAAACCAGTCAAAGGAGCAGATGTATCGTCTGTTAAATGCACAACAAGCCGTAAAACACCGGACTCGGAACCTGCGGTTGAAACCGGCGTTTTTGTTATGACTTCAGGAGCGTTGGAACTTGTTCATTTTTCCGGGGACAGGGGTTCGCTTTCGGGGTGCATCGATTTCCACAACATCGCCATGTGCACCCGGTCACGGCCACTGGGATGGTCGTAAAAAACAAAGCGTTCCAGGGGACCGGGACTGATCTTGCGATATTCACTCAGGCGCAGGGCGTGGTTGAACACCCAAGCCACAAAGGCGAATCCGAAAGCCAGCACCAAGCCAAAGTTGATGATCAACTTTGCGCCGTGATTCAGAACATAATATCCCATTTCATGCGCCAAAACGGCCTCAATTTCCTCAGAGGATGCGCGCCTGAGCAAGTTGTCGTTGAGACCAATACTGCCAATGAGGACACCGACCAACAGGCTGGTGAATCGGTCGCCCATCCAGGCGCCGAATGTTTGTGTTGCCAGATTGTAGCTGTGCTAGCGGACAAAGCCTTGATAGACCGTCAACGGAAAGAACAACACCGTTGTGATTACTACATACTGCGCGCTGTAAATAAACGTGTGCAGCCATCGCCATCGACCCATGCGTTGTGAAAGACGGCGCATTCGGGCAGATCGCCCGGTGCCGAGCAGAAGTCAGGCCAGGCCCGGACCCTATACAAAGCCCCACAGTTGTAACCAATCAGCATTACCCAGGTGGCCAGGCGGTACTTGCCTGGCTTGGTTGATCGTGATGCGACTTGTTTATAAAGAGTATTTAGACTAGTATATAGACCAGTCTATATGGAAGAATGTAATGAGAGAGATCGGTTCCTATGAAGCAAAAACAAACTTGCCTGCCCTGCTAAGAGAAGTCGCTGATGGTGCACGTATTGTGATCACTCGTTCCGGCAAGCCGGTTGCGGATTTAGTGCCCCATCCCGGATCAACAGACGATCCGGCAATGGTGATCGACCAGATCAGAGAAATGCGGTCAGGGCTTACCCTGGGCAATAACGACCTGAAAGAAATGATCCGGGCAGGACGACGTTGAGTTTTGTGCTGGATACTTCGGTGACCATGGCTTGGTTGTTCGAAGATGAAGCCACGCGAAATACCGAAGCGCTGCTGGATCGCCTGAAGACTGAAGAGGCATTCGTACCCACATTGTGGGCTTACGAAGTTGGAAATGTATTGCTTATGGCGCAGCGGCGCAAACGAATCACCGAAGCCCAGGGCAGGCGCTTCACCCAGCTCCTGGAGTCTTTGCCGATTAGCATTTCAGATTCTCATCTCGTTTCATTGTGGAGCAGTGCAGTCGTTGTAGCCAGGGCGCATGGTCTGAGTGTTTATGACGGCACCTATCTTGACTTGGCCATGCGAGAGGGAATGCCCCTGGCAACCCGGGATAGAGCACTAAGGAGGGCCGCAAGGAAATTAGGAGTAGCTGTTTTATGAGTATCGCAAGTCGATGAGCAAAACTTACCCCCGGGACCTGGCCGGTTACGGCGCCAATCCGCCCGACCCCAGGTGGCCTGGCGGTGCGCGCCTGGCCCTGCAGGTCGTCCTCAATTATGAGGAAGGCGGGGAAAGCTGCATTTTGCACGGCGATCCCGCATCGGAGGCTTTCCTGTCGGAAATCGTGGGCGCGGAAGCCCGCGAGGGCGTGCGCCACATGAGCATGGAGTCCATCTACGAATATGGCAGCCGGGTCGGCGTCTGGCGGCTGGAGCGCCTGATGCGGCAGCACCAGGTTCCCTTGACGGTTTTCGCCGTCGGCATGGCCGTGGAGCGCAATCCGGAACCCATCCGGGCACTGCATAAAGCCGGTCACGAAATCTGCAGCCACGGCTATCGATGGATTGACTACCAGTATGTCGACGAAACCACCGAACGGGCCCATATGGATCAAGCCATCAAGGCCATCGAGCAAGCCACCGGAGAGCGGCCGGTCGGCTGGTACACCGGGCGCACCAGCCCCAATACACGCAGGCTGGTGATCGAAGAAGGCGGTTTCCTATACGACGCAGATGACTACAATGACGACCTGCCCTGGTGGGACCGGCGTTATGGCCGCCCCCACCTGGTCATCCCCTACACGCTGGATGTGAACGACATGCGCTTTGCCACCCCCCAGGGTTTCAACAGCGGCGAGCAGTTTTTCCAGTACCTGAAGGACAGTTTCGATGTGCTCTATGCAGAAAGTGAGCGGACCCCGCGCATGATGTCGGTGGGGCTGCATTGCCGCCTGGCGGGCCGGCCTGGCCGCTTTGCCGCACTGGAACGTTTCATCCGTTATGCTCGGACCTTCGACGATGTCTGGTGGTGCCGTCGCGCCGATATCGCGAAACACTGGCACGAAAACCACCCGCCCGGTGAAGAATCCTGAATCCGTGCAACCGAGCCAAATGGATAAAACGGGATTCCTGGCCCTGTTCGGCGCTGTGTTTGAACATTCACCCTGGATTGCCAAGGCGGTATGGGATTTGGGCCTGACCGGGCGCCACGACACGGCGACCGGATTGCACCAGTCATTCCGGGAAGTCATCCACCAATCGGGACGGGAGGAGAAA
>JADFKH010000089.1 GCA_022565025.1 Pseudomonadota bacterium | reverse complement strand
TTGCAACACCGATGGCCACTACTGGCTCCGGGCGGTATCCTTGTCTATGCAACGTGCTCGGTGCTGGCAGATGAAAACATTCGGCAAATCAGTCGCTTTATGGCAGAACATGCCGATGCCGAGGCTCTGCCCCTGGGGGCTGAATGGGGCCGGAAGCAGGACTTTGGCCGGCAGATTCTGCCCGGTGAGGAGGAAATGGATGGATTTTATTATGCCCGCATTCGTAAAACAGGTTAGCCCGCATATTGCATGAGTTGCCGGAATTGTCGGTTGATTTCACGAGTGCAGCCTGGTTGATCGTGTGCAGAAGCATGGTTAGAGCCATGGTTCAAGCAGGATCAGCCGGGATGTGCCGTGAAATCAGGCGACAAACCGGCAGCGGCACAATTATATTTTTTATCAATCCTGAATTGTGCTTACATGTCATTGAAATTATGAAATAATCAAGCATACCCAGCGGAACTCATGCAATATGCGGGCTAGGCTTTTTTTATTCACTTTTGTACTGATTGCAGGATGTGAGCGACCAGCGGATGACCGTCATTTTCAACTGGGACAGGTCGACACGAGCTGGTCCAACGGTCAATTGAACGTGACCGTGCACCAGAAGCTCATGCTGAGCAGCGAAGCGAAAGAAGCCCTGGATCACGGCGTTCCGCTAACGCTGCAACTGGAACTGGTTATCAGGCCTACCGGGGGCCGGATCCCGGTTATAAAAAACATCTACAACTACGAAATTCGTTATCTACCCCTGATCAAACACTATCAACTGACCCAGCCGGGTGCGGTTGAAATCAGGACATTCCCGAGGCTGCGCCATCTGCTGGCCAACTTGTCCACGGTCAAGCAGTCATTCAGCACGGGCGATCTGCCGGAGGGAAGTTATGAGTTGGCGGCCAGAACCCACCTGGACCATAAAAAGATGCCACCTCCCATGCGCCTGCCGATGATTTTCTCTGCTCAATGGCAACACGATTCGGACTGGACGGTGTGGCCGGTTGGAAATGAATAAGAAAACTGCAAAGCAGAACAGGCGGCTGCAGCGCTTGGCGACCCTGGTGGCGACCCTGGTGACGTTGCTGGTTGCCCTGTTCCTGGTCAGTGGTGTGCAGTTGGACTCCCTGGGCGCCAGAAACACTTTTCTTGACGACAAGTATGTCTGGGTACTGATGGTCACAGCGCTGGCCCTCGTGGTCCTTCTGTGGACTATTGCCCACCGCTTGATCACACTCCTCCGCCGGGTTCGCGCAGAAGAACCCGGTGCCCGGCTGGCCGCCCGTTGGGTTAGAAATTTCCTGGTGCTGTCCTTGCCACCTGCACTGATCGTGTATTTCTTTTCAGCTTGGTTCCTCACCAGCACAATTGACAGCTGGTTTGATGTCCAGGTGGAAGCGGCGCTGGCCGATTCTCTCCAGCTTGGCCAGAAGTTTCTTGACACCCGCACCCTGGAAGTCAGGAACCACCTCCATGAGGTCGCTACCGACCTGGGTTCACTACCCGAAGACGGCGAAATGTTACGCCGGGCACTGCTCAGCCGGGTAAGGGCCTCAGGCCCCACGGAATTGTCCGTAATGGAAACCAGCGGCACCATGATCGCAACCGCCAACATCAACGCCCTGACCGGCCTGCCTGAACGCCCCAGCGACTTTGCACTGCTGCAGACCAGCGAAAGAGGCGAATACGCAGCGGCTGAGCCGACCCTTGATGGCGGCCTTCAAATTCGCGTAATTGCGTTGATGCCGGCGACCTATCCAGGTTCATCCGCCCGGATCCTGCAGGCCATTTATCCCCTGCCGGATGACTTCACTGCATTGACTGGCTCAATCGAGCAGGAGTACCACCGCTACCAGAATGCCAGTTACCTGCGCAGTTCCCTGAAGCAGAGCTTTCTGCTGATCCTGTCACTGGTGCTGTTGCTCACCATTCTGCTGGCGATACTGGCAGCCCTGACTGCCGCGCGCCGAATGGTGTCACCGCTGTCACGACTGTCAATGGCAACCCGGCAGGTAGCCGCCGGGGATTTCGGCCGTGAAGTTGAAGCCAGCGACAGGGATGAGATCGGTTTTCTCGTCGGCTCTTTCAACGACATGACCCAGGCATTGAAAGCAGCCAGCCAGTCCGCCGACGAGAGCCGGGCTGAACTCCAGGCCCAGAGTGAATACCTTGAAACCGTGCTGGGCAACCTGTCATCCGGCGTGCTCACGCTGGATGACGAAGGAACCATAATCACTGCCAACGCCTCATGCCGGCGGATCTTGGGACTGCCGGCTGGTTTCGCCGCGGCACTTGCCCCAGGCCGTCCGGCAGCACAGACCCTGGAAAGCCTTTCCAGTATCGATCCTTTCCTGGAACCGTTTGTCTCGGCCATCAGGCACCAGATTACCCGCGGCAAGGCTGAGTGGCAGCAGGAAATCCGGATGGAGGGAGCGGAGGCACCCCTGGTATTGCTGATGAGAGGTTCTGTTTTGCGCAATGTTGCCCTGCCAGGCGAAGTCGTAGGTCGTGGCCAGGTCGTCGTGTTCGACGACGTGACCATCCTGAACCAGGCCCAGAGAGATGCGGCTTGGTCTGAAGTTGCACGCCGGCTCGCACACGAGGTCAAGAACCCGCTGACGCCCATCCGACTGGCCGCTGAACGGTTGCGCATGAAATTGAGTGACAAGCTCGGAGCCGAGGACAGAGAATTGCTGGACCGCGCTTCACGCACGATCGTTACCCAGGTTGAAGCTCTGCGAACCCTGGTCGATGCGTTTGGCGACTATGCCCGGGAACCGGTCCTTAGCCGTACTGCCGTCAGGCTGGATGAACTGGTTAAAGAAGTGGTCGCCCTGTATCAGCAAGGAGAGTCGCAAATGCAATTCTCATTGCAGCTTTGCCCGGGACCGGATGGACTGGCCGCCGACAGTGGCCGTCTGCGTCAAATGCTGCATAACTTGTTCGCGAATGCGCAAGAAGCCAGCCAAGGTGATCCGGTTTCAATCCAGATAACAACCAGCGTGACCGGCAATGACCACCAGGCAGAACTGGAACTTGAAGTGATGGACAATGGACCCGGTTTCCCGGAGATGGTGCTCGACCATCCTTTCGAACCTTACGTGACCAACAAATCCAGTGGCAGCGGGCTGGGCCTGGCCATTTGCCGCAAAATTGTCAGCGAGCACAACGGCAAGATTTCCCTGTCCAACCGGCCCAAAGGCGGCGCCAGGGTCAGCATCCGTTTCCCGCTCAACCTGCCTGTTGACAATGCGCCTTCCAATTGAGGTAAAACATTTATCCGCTAAAGACGCTAAAGACGCTAAAAAAGACTGGTCTGCGCCGTGCAGTTTTCTGACACCTTTGCATTTTGCATCGAATCCCGGCATCGTGTTGCTCAAATTATAAATAAGCAATTTAGCGTCCTTAGCGTCTTTAGCGGATCAAATAATTCTTCATGACATCTGATGGCTATGCAGCTTGTTTTTATTGGAGTAGCATGTTGCGTCGATACAACACATTTAAGATTTTCCGATGGATCCAGCTAATATATTAGTGGTTGATGATGAACCGGACATTCGGGATCTCGTGCGCGAGATCCTGGAGGATGAGGGCTACGAGGTCACGGTAGCGAAGGATGGGGCAGCAGCACGAACGGCTTTTGCGCGTAACAAGCCGGATCTCGTATTGCTCGATATATGGATGCCGGATGTGGATGGAATCACGCTGCTTAAAGAGTGGTCCGCAGGCGGTAAACCGAATTGTCCAGTGGTGATCATGTCCGGTCATGGAACGGTTGAAACTGCCGTTGAGGCCACGCGCCTGGGAGCACACGACTTCATACAAAAACCCGTTTCCCTGGCCAAGCTGCTTGCAGTCGTCAGCCAGGCGTTGGATTCCCGCCAGGCACAGGAGAAACCCGCCAATCGCACAGTCCCACCTCTCGCCAGTGAGCCCATCGGTAGCAGCGCCCTGATGCAAGTGCTACGAAAAAAGGCAGAACAAGCAGCCAGGCATGATTCACCCGTACTCATTACCGGCGAGCCGGGTAGCGGTCGTGAAACCCTGGCTCGCTACATCCATAAACTCAGCAATCGGGACGGTGAATTTGTCGTTCTGGATCCTTGTGATCTCAAACTGGAGATGCTTGGTACATTCATGCTGGGCAATGAACAAGACGATGGAAGCAAGCGGGGTGCATATGGACAGGCCCGCGAGTGCAGCCTGTTCATTCCGGAACTGCAGGAACTCTCAGCAGATGCATTGAAAATCATCAACCAGGTGTTGGAATCGGATCGCTATTTACACCAAGGAGGCAGCAACGGCTTGTCATCAAATTGCCGTGTGATTGCCAGTGGCAGCACTGACCTGATCAACCGGTCGCAGGAAGACTCCTTGCTGCAACAACTGTATTACAAGCTGAACGTACTACCCATGCAGGTACCACCGCTGCGCGACCGGAAAGATGACATCCCGGAACTGGTCCGGTTCTATGCACAATGGTTTCCCAATCATGAGAACCTGCCCTATCGTCCGTTTTCAGTCTCGGCCCAGAACCGGCTGCGCAACCACAGCTGGCCGGGCAACCTCCGCGAGCTGGGCAACCTGGTGAGGCGTCTGCTGATCCTCGGTGGGACGGGTGAAGTGACGGTCGATGATGTGGAAAATGCGCTGCGTGAGAGCCCCGGCACACAAGCTGCCGGTGGACCGCAACACCCGAAAATCTTCGATCTGCCCTTGCGCGAAGCCCGCGAACAGTTCGAACGTGAATACCTTACCTACAAGTTGCGTGAAACCGGCGGAAGCGTGGGTAAATTGGCCGAGGCCGTCGGCATGGAACGTACCCATCTGTACAGAAAGCTCCGGGCCTTGGGTATTGATCCCAAAACGGCTGCCCGTCAAGGGCATGCAACATGAAAATAATCGTGCTAGGCGCAGGCCAGGTTGGCGCGAGTGTAGCCCACAGCCTCTCTAACGAGGAAAACGACATCACAGTTGTCGACACGGATGCCTCCCGGCTGAAAGTACTGCAGGAACGCCTGGATATCCGGGCCGTGGTCGGTCATGCCTCGCACCCCAAGGTCCTGGTCCGGGCTGGTATCGAGGACGCCGACCTGATCATCGCGCTGACCAATAGCGACGAAGTCAATATGACGGCCTGCCAGGTCGCCTACACGCTGTATAACACACCTACCCGAATTGCCCGGATTCGTTGTTTGGACTACATCGAGAATTCCGAGTTGTTCGACCGCGAACATTGTCCTGTTGATGTGCTGATCAGCCCCGAAACGCTGGTGACAGAACACATCGCCCTACTGATTGAGTACCCCGGAGCCCTGCAGGTGCTGGATTTTGCCGATGGTCGCGCCCAACTGGTGGCCACCCAGGCTAATGCCGGCAGCCCGCTGGTTGGACACCGTCTGCAAACCCTGCGTGAGCACATGCCGGCAAACGCAGATGCACGCATCGCTGCGATCTACCGGCAGGATAAAACCATCATTCCAGACGGAAGTACCGTCATCGAGGAAAATGACATAGTCTTTTTCCTGGCGGCCCAGCGCAACATCCGAACCATGATGAAAGAGCTGCGCCCCCTCGGCAATCCAGCCCATAGAATCATCCTGGCTGGTGGAGGAAATATCGGCAGCAACCTGGCCCGGCGCCTGGAACGCCGGCACCACGTGAAAATCATCGAACAAAATTCCGATCGGGCCGAAGCGATTGCGGAACACCTGGAGAAGACCATCGTGCTGGTTGGCGATTGCGCCGATGTCGAATTGCTGCGCGAAGAAGCCATCGACACCACGGACATCTATTGTGCTCTGACCAACGATGACGAGGCCAATATATTGTCTTCCATGCTGGCCAAGCAGATGGGGGCAAAAAAAGTCATTGCGCTGGTCAACCGGGCCGCCTACGTTGACCTGATTGAATCCGGACCCATCGATATCGCCATTTCTCCGCAACAAGTGACCATTGGCGCCCTGTTAACCCATATCCGGCGAGGCAATATGGTGCGTGTCCACTCCCTCAGGCGAGGGGCGGCGGAAGCCATTGAGGCCATTGCCCTGGGCGACAAGCGGAGTTCAAAAGTCGTGGGCAGGACCATAGAGGAAATCGACCTGCCCACAGGCACAACCATACCTGCTGTTGTCAGGGGTGATGAAGTAATCATCGCGCATCACGACACGGTGATTCAGGAACACGACCACGTCATCCTGTTCGTGCCTGACAAACGACAGATTGCCGCCGTGGAACGACTTTTCCAGGTCAGTGCGCTTTTTGTCTGACCCGATGCTGATCTGATGAGATTGGCTGCCGTGCAAAAGGTTGTGGGATTCCTGATCGCAGGTTCCAGCATGATGATGTTGCCACCCGTGTTGGTTTCCCTCTGGTACGAGGACGGTACGACAAATATGTTCTTGCTCAGTGCGGGCATTTTGCTGCTGACAGGAGCCATGATTTTCCTACCGGTCCGGCACGCTACCCAGGACCTTCGCATCCGCGATGGTTTCCTGATCGTCGTGACAGCCTGGCTGGCACTCGTGCTGGTTGGAGCCCTGCCTTTTGTACTGCTGACATCACCCGAACTCAGCTATATCGATGCGGTGTTCGAATCCATGTCGGGCTTCACCACCACCGGTGCAACCATCATTACTCATATCGACACCCTGCCCAGGGCGGTGCTGTACTACCGTCAGCAGTTACAGTGGCTGGGCGGAATGGGCATCATCGTGCTGGCCGTGGCCATCCTGCCCATGTTGAGGATTGGCGGCATGCAGATGTACCGGGCTGAAACACCCGGGCCGATTAAGGATCAAAAACTCACGCCACGCATTAAAGAAACGGCAAAAGCGTTGTGGCTGATTTACTTCGGCATCACGGCGATTTGCGTGTTCGCCTACTGGCTGGGCGGGATGAAACTTTTCGATGCCGTGGGTCACGCTTTCAGCACCGTGGCGATTGGAGGGTTTTCCACCCATGACGATAGCCTGGCGTACTGGGACAGCCCGACACTGGAGATGGTGGCCGTCGTTTTCATGATCATTGCCGGTGTCAATTTTTCCCTGCATTTCACCGCCTGGCGCCGGGCCAGTACGCAACCTTATATCCTGGATCCGGAACTCAAGGTTTATTTGTCACTGTTGCTGGCTTTTGTCATCCTCGCAAGCTTTGGCCTCTATTTCACCGGCCACTACGATTCACTTGCCTCTTCTTTCCGCTACGGCGGTTTCCAGGTCATATCCGCGATGACGACGACCGGCTTCACCACCGCGAACTTCCACACCTGGCCCAGTTTTTTACCGGTCCTGTTGATTTGTATCGCGTTTATCGGTGGCTGTGCCGGCAGCACAGCGGGGGGCATGAAAGTCTACCGGATCATCCTGTTGTACCGCCAATCCATCCGCGAATTCCTGCGTCTGATTCACCCCCACGCCATCATACCGGTCAAAATCGGCGGACAGAAAACTTCAGACACGATCATCAGCGCTGTTTGGGGGTTTTTCTTTCTCTACATAGCAAGTTTCGTCGTCATGACCGTGCTGCTGACGGCCACCGGCCTGGATGCCGAAACCGCGTATTCAGCGGTTGGCGCATGCATTACGAACCTGGGGCCCGCATTGGGTCAGGCCGGGCCCCACTACGCGGACCTGAATGATATGGCAAAAGTCATCCTGAGCATTGCCATGCTGCTGGGACGTCTGGAAATCTATACCCTGCTGGTGATACTGACGCCTGCCTTCTGGCGCGATTAACCCGTATATTGCCGGTCAACCATAGAATGGCGGTTCGCCCTCCGGGCGGTCCTTGAACCGCTTGTAACTCCACAGGTACTGTGCTGGGGCGATGGCGATACATCGTTCCACGCCATGGTTTACCGCCGTGAGCGCCGTCAGCAGGTCGCTGGAGTGGATTTCTTCATCGGCCGGCATGAAGTGCACGCGGTAGCGCCCACCCGGTAGTCTTTCACATACGGTCAACAATACAATGCAGTTGGTTCGCTGGACCAACCGCGGCGCCAGGACACCGGTTAACGCCTGCAGACCAAAGAACGGGGCAAATTTCCCCTGTCCGCTGGACGGCTGCTGATCGGGCAGGATCCCCACACCCTTGCCCGCCCTGATGTGGGCGTAGAGTTGGCGCAGGCCAGCGGGTGTTGCGGGAATGAGGGTTGCACCGCCGCGCCGCCTTCTCTCAAGCAATGCTTTTTCCAGCTTGGGATTTGCAGGTGGTTTATACACGATCGCGATGTCCGGAAACTGTTGCAGGTACACTCCCAGGTATTCCCAGGCGCCAAAATGCGGCGCCAGAGCTACCAACCCCCGCCCGCTAGCGAGGCCATCGCGGAACAACTCTTCACCGACAATTCCGTCACACTGAGCCTGCAGGCGTTCCAGTGGCCAGTACCAGTTGTGGCCGGTTTCCAGGATGGAACAAAGGTAATGGTGAAAACTGTCACGCACCATCTTTGCGCGTTCCTCATCACTCAAATCCGGGTAGCAGCGTTGTAAATTGCACTCGGCAGTATGTCTTTTTGTCGCTGACAGGTACATCCACAAACCAGCACCCCTTTGGGCCAGCCAGTACGGCATACCCGCCGGCATCAGGCTCAACAGCCAGAGAACGGATTTTGCGAGCAAAACGATCATGTAATTTGCTGGTGCCTGTTAACATGGGCGGGCCAACCAATCAGATTAATTGAATTCCATGATCGCATTGCTACAAAGGGTATCCGAAGCCGCAGTTCATGTTAATGAAAAAATGGTTGGACAGACCAAAAAGGGCATACTTGCCCTGATTGGCATTGAGCGCGGTGACAGCGAGAAACAGGCGGACAGATTGTTGCAACGCGTACTGGCCTACCGGATGTTTCCGGATGATGCCGACCGGATGAACATCAACGTACAACAGGCTGGAGGCGGCCTGTTGCTGGTTCCCCAGTTTACCCTGGCCGCTGATACAAACAGCGGCAACCGGCCCAGTTTCGCTCCGGCTGCCGAGCCGTCGCAGGGCCGGCGACTGTTTGAATACCTGGTACAACAGGCCCGTTTGGAGATGGATGATGTCGCAACGGGGATATTCGGTGCGAACATGAAGGTCAGCTTGGTCAATGACGGGCCGGTGACCTTCTGGCTGCAGGTGGCTCCTGAGGAATACTAGCCATTTTTTGTATCTTCCGGGTAAGCGTGTTACGCCCCAGGCCAAGCAATCCGGCCGCTTTCTGCCGCTGTCCGCCCGTCTGTTCCAAGGCGCACTCAATCAACACGCCTTCGAGCTCAGCTTGAGCTCGTCCCACCAGATCGGTTCCACCTGCAGCCAGTTCTGACCTGGCCCATTTACGCAGCAGATCAGCCCACTGGTCCGTTGCATCGCGGCTGGTCTGCTGGCCAACAATTTCGCGGGGAACATCTTCGGGGAAGATCTGTTCACCGGGCGCCATGACGCACAACTGGCGACAGAGGTTCTGCAACTGACGCACGTTGCCGGGCCAGGGAAGCCCCTCCAGAATCGCGATGGTCTCTGGCCGGAAGTGCTTCTGCTCCAGCCCGAGCTCGTCCGCGACCTGGGCCAGGAAACGTCTGGCCAGCATGCCAATGTCCTCGATTCGGTCGCGCAATGGTGGCAGGGCGATATGGATCACGTTCAGCCGGTGATAAAGGTCTTCGCGAAAACTACCTTCACGGACTTTGACTTCCAGGTTCTGGTGAGTGGCTGCGATGACTCGCACATCGGCCCGGAGCAGATCCCGGCCGCCCACGCGGTAGAAATCCCCTTCGGCCAGGACCCGCAGCAACCTCGTTTGCAATGCCAGCGGCATGTCGCCGATTTCATCAAGGAACAACGTGCCGCCAGCGGCTTCTTCAAATCGTCCCTCCCTGCGGGAATGGGCCCCGGTGAAGGAACCCCGCTCGTGGCCGAAAAGCTCGGATTCAAGTAGCTCGGCCGGAATCGCCGCCGCATTGATTGCTACGAAGGGCCCGTGAGTCCTTGGACTGTGCTGATGCAGCGCTCGTGCCACCACTTCCTTGCCACTACCGGTCTCACCCGTGATCAACACACTGACATCCGAGCGGGATAAGCGGCCAATGGTGCGAAAGACTTCCTGCATGGCAGGTGATTCACCCAGTAACTGGCTGCCGGTCTTTTTTTCCGGTTCTTTTTCTGCTTTTACGCCAGGCGCCACGGCCCGCTTGAGTACGGATATGACCTCGTTCAGGTCAAAGGGCTTGGAAAGGTATTCAAAAACGCCTTTCTGAAACGCGCTAACCGCCTGGTCCAAATCGGAATAGGCAGTCATGGCGATGACGGGGATGTTGATCGACTGGCGCTCCAGGGTATCCACCAGGCTGAGTCCGTCTGCATCCGGCAGGCGAATGTCGGTCAGAATTGCCTGGGGCCAACTTTTTTCCAGCGCCTTGTTGACCGCACCAACGCTATCGAAACACGCCACATCAAAACCACTTTTGCGCAAAGCACGCTGCAATACAAAGCGAATTGCCTCGTCATCGTCGACCACCCAGATTCTGGCCGGCTGGTTCATTGCAATCCACCCCCATATGCCAGCTGCCTGTCGGACTTGATCGATCGTAGCGAGGGAAAACCGATTTGAGTCAGATTTTTCGGTCTTTTGAGGCCAATAGCACCGCTATTAAACGATAAAGAGCGGGAAATCTGGCCAAACTCGGCTTTTCCGCAGTAGATCATATCAAGTCCGACAAGCAGCCAAGGGCCGATAAAGAATGAA
>JADFKH010000088.1 GCA_022565025.1 Pseudomonadota bacterium | reverse complement strand
CATCACCCAGATTAATGGCGCTTAAACCAATGGCCAGTAATTCGACAGAATTTGTGTCTGCAGTAATCTCACTCGTTTGCCACTGCTGACTTTCGATGATGTAACGCGCTTTCATCGTCCGTACTGTCTGCACAGAGCGACTGTCGTTGGGATTATCTGCCAAAACCTTCTCTGCTTTTCTTAACCATTCCCTGGCATGGTCATAGTCTGCCAGCTGCAGGTCCCCATATTGTCCCCAGTCGGAGGAGTGGTTGAGATCGTTAGGTCTGTTGCCAGGTTGCCATAGGTCTTCAGCAGCCTGGAAAGAAGCAATGTTTTGTTCAACCACTTCGGGCCACATGCCGTGCTGAATAAAAATATGGGTTGGCATATGACGCGCGTGAGCAACCGCAGGGGCTATACGGGTATACTTTAACGCCGCTACCAGAGCAATCGGGGCATGTTCGGGATCATCAAACGCATGAATAATATAGTGGGCTGCTCCAGGATGGTGTTCATTTACCCGGAACAACTCCAAGGCAATTGATCCTGCCAGCATATTCAATCGTTGTTTTCGAGCGCCCGCAGCGGTGGCGGCACTCAATAGCGATACCGCGTAGAAAGCGGCTACTTCTTTGTCGTCGGGGTAGGCTTGATAAAGTTTTTTCATGGCCTGCATCCAGGCAGTCCGTTTAGCGCCCCGCCCATTACCATTAAAAGCATAGGCTTCCGCTGCCAGGATGAAACCCTTTTCTCTCTCAGTGGGGGCTTTTGCCATTCGTTCGTCAGTAGTCTGTCCCAGTCTATTTAATACCTCCGCTGGCGCATCTGGCGCCCATTCAATCGGTATTAATGGGTGATTATAGGTCAGGGATTCACCCCAATATGCCATCGCAAAATCGGGTTCTATTTGCTGTGCTTTTCTAAATTCATCCCTGGCTTGCTGCCAGCCAAAACTGTGCAGATAGCCCACACCCAAAATAAAGTGCTTTTGGGCCGCAACAGAACCAGAGGTGGGAAAACTGAAGGTGCCAATATTTTCCAATTGGGCTGCATTCGCTACCCCAGAGCCACAAAGGGTAATAATGATCAGCAATTGAAGTAGATTCGTCAGCTTCTTTGTCATGGTAGTGAATCCCTGGGTGCAAGACCGGTATACTTATTGGATGAAAGGGACTAGGAGGCAAGATTTAATCACTTCCTTATTGAATCTACAACCAGGCTATTGAATAAAGACAAATATCTATGCAAATCATGAGCCTGGTCAAAGTAGTTTAGGCTGATTCATGGCTGTTCAGATCATGCTGGGGCCACAATCTCCTCGCGCCAACCTGAAAAACGCGATCGACTCATTGTCCTTCAACGGCCCTATTGTCACAATCACGGCTGGCTGGCGTGATTCCGAGGCCGAGACAGACGAACTGCAAGCCGAAATTGGAATCCCGATCGAAGACCTGAACCTGTACCACCAGGCAGAAAAAATCTTTGCATTGGAACCGGAACTCCGTGCCCTGCAACGGGAGCGCCAGGGCAAATTGTTGGAACTGCAAAGGCTCTACCGGATTCGCCTAACGCCTACCATGGCGGCAGCACGCAAGCTTTTGCGCGAGAAGGGAGAACCCGATCTTCTGCGCTTGGAACAACGCGCTGCAATTTCCCAGGTGCGCGCATTGGATCGACATCATGTCCGGCGGATCTCGGCAATCCACCAGGATTTCGATACACGCAGAGCGGCACTGCTAATACCCGGGGCGGCCACACTACGCCAAACCATAAAGCGCAAGGTGGCGGATTCTGCCCTGGTATTGATTGCAGGCGGTCACGTAGCCGTATTGATCAATCGCATTCGCCTGTTCCGACTGGCCGATGAGCTGGCACAAAAACCTATTATTGCCTGGTCCGCTGGAGCCATGGTGTTGGGTGAGCGCATCGTGCTGTTTCACGATGATGCACCCCAGGGAAAACGTGACGCCGAAGTTTTGGATACCGGCCTGGGAATTGTAAAAAATATCATCCCGCTGCCGCACGCCAAATCACGTCTTGACTGGTCCAGCCGCACTCGCATGGCCTTGTTCAGCCGACGCTTCGCTCCTGCAATTTGTTGCACACTGGACAACGGTTCAATGATCCAGATGGAAAACAATCGAATTACTTCCGCCAGCCATTCCTCAGTGATAATGAGAACCGGATGGAAAAAGTCGGTTAAAGCTCAATGAACCCAATCATCCAATCCCTGTATCGCGATGGTGTCCCCGACCCAGAGGCGGTCAATAACTTTGTAGATCAAAATCAATTTCCACTGGTCGAGCCCGGACGCGTTACATTCGTCTACCGTGGGCAGGCAGAGGAAGTCTATTTGCGACGTTGGATCGCTGGGCTGAGCACAGCCCAAGCCTTGGAGCCCCTGGAGGGCAGTGACCTGTGGGCGCTGACCATGGAACTGCCTGAGAAGTCTCGTTTCGAATACAAATTCGAAGTGGTAGCAAACGGCGCAAGAAAACTCGTGCTGGATGCTCTGAACGGCGTGTTGGCGCATGACCCTTTTGGCGCCAATTCCGTGTGCCAGGGCTATGGCTATGAACGGCCAGGCTGGACCTTGCATGATCCCGAAGCCCGCAGCGGTTCTCTGGCCACACTCAAATTTGCCAGTAGTTCATTCCAGGACACCCGCGAACTCGAAATCTACCTGCCCGCCCGATTCCGCCGAAGCCGCGCTTATCCGTTGCTGGTGGTGCATGACGGGCTGGACTACCTGCGTTACGCCGATCTCAAAAACGTGCTGGATAACCTGATTCACCGGCTGGAAATTCCAGCCATGATCGTCGCCCTAACCCAGTCTCCCGACCGGCTGGTCGAATATACCGGTGACGAGCGACACGCCCGATTTCTCAGCGAGGATCTACTGAGCGCAGTAGCGGCAAAGTTTCCACTGCTCGACGACCGCAACGCTCGAGGGTTGGTGGGCGCCAGCTTTGGTGGCGTTGCCGCCCTGCACGCAGCCAGCCGTTATCCCCGAACCTATGGTCAGCTGCTTTTACAGTCCGGGTCGTTTGCTTTTAGTGACCTTGGCCACCACAAAAAAGGGCCGGTGTTCGATCCCGTGGTGCGATTTATAAATGAATACCGCAACCATCCATTCGCGCTCGCCGAGAAAATTTATATGAGCTGTGGCATGTACGAATCGCTGATTTACGAAAACCGCTCACTGGTACCACTACTGCAAGACCAGGGGATGCAGGTCTTTTTCGAGGAAGCACGCGATGCCCACAATTGGGAAAATTGGCGGGATCGTCTGAGGCAAGGACTGACCTGGCTGTTTCCGGGACCGCTGTGGATGGTTTACGAGTAAAGAAGTATTATTGTCGACCCTTACCAGCTAATCAATCCAGGATATGCCAGTGGCACACATCACGCGTAGAATCGGTCTTTCCCTGGGCGCTGACATCTGCTGGCCCATTTGCTACGAGGCCCTGCTAAAGCAGCTGGATTTACACCTTTCAATTGACGGCGATACGGTCAGCATCGAATCCGACCGGGTTTACATCGAACCTTTCGATCTACGCCAGGATTGCCAGTACGATGTCGTGATTGACCGTCTTACACATTGGTTTCACACCTCGCGTGAGTGGATCAAAAAAGCGATCCTGATCAACGATCTATATGTCTTCAACAACCCGTGGTCCTTGCAGTCCATGGAGAAGCAGACCACTTACGCCGCCATGATGCGTCTGGGTTTCCTGGTGCCGGAAACCTGGATGGTTCCGCCCAAGGAATACCAAGAGTCAGACGATCTCAAATCGACCCTGGCCAAATATGCAAAATTGTTCGATTTGGGTGACATTGGTGATCAGATCGGCTACCCGCTCTACATGAAACCGTACGATGGTGGCGCCTGGGTTGGTGTTACCGCCATCAACAATCGCCAGGAACTGCTCGAAGCCTACGACCAGAGCGGCACCCGGGTCATGAACCTGCAAAAAGGCGTAGTACCGAACGATGCCTTCGTCCGCTGCGTGGGTCTTGGACCTCAATTCCGTTTGGTCAATTATGACCCGGGTGCACCACTGCATGACCGTTACCGTATGGATTACGATTTCCTGCCTGCTGACCAGGCCCAGCGTCTGGCTGACACAACCCTGGTGATCAATGCATTTTTTGGCTGGGATTTTAATTCCTGTGAGGGATTGCGTCAGGAAGGCCACTGGCATTTGATTGATTTCGCCAATGCTTGCCCCGATTCGCAGGTCACCTCCCTGCACTATCATTTTCCCTGGTTGATCAAAGCCAATTTAAGGTGGTCCATATTTTGCGCCGCCACCGACCGATCCATGAAAACCAATCTCGACTGGCACGAATATTTCGCCATCGCCGACCAGGACATTCCTTTCGAAGAAAAGCTGGCCGCTTACGTCAAACTGGCCAGACGCCATTTCGATGTCGATGCTTTTGAAAGCTTTTGCGCAACCCACCTTTCCCAGCTGGATGAAGTTGCCGACGAATTTTTCGCCAGCGAAATCGTACATGATGCGATCAGGCAGAAGGTTGAATCTCTATTCCCGGCACATGAAGTCGAAATATTTACCGAGTTGTTCTGGCATCGAGTGCAGGAATGGCGGCGGGTGGAGGGACCTGGTACTCCACGGAATACTGGCTTATGAAAGAAGTTTTCCGTTGGCATTCACCCCATGTCGAGGAGGAAATCCAACTGGTTCGTTGGGGCCGATTTGGCACACCGGTCATGCTCTTTCCTACCGCAGGTGGTGATGCCGAGGAAGTGGAGCGCTTCCACCTGATCGGTGCGTTGATGCCCCTCATCGAGGCTGGCCGCATCAAGGTTTACTCAACCGATTCAATCGCTGGCAAAGCATGGACCTCCAAACAGCATTCGGCTGAATTTTGTTCGTCCCTGCAAAACAAGTTTGACGCCCTGATTTACCGGGAAATTGTCCCGGCCATCCGCAAGGATTGTCAGACCCCGGACATTGAAGTCATCGCTAGCGGTGCCTCCATTGGCGCGTTCAATGCTGTGGCCAGTGTCTGCCGTCACCCGGATGTCTTCAAGATGGCCATCGCCATGAGTGGAACCTACGACCTTTCCAAGTACCTCGAAGGTCGTTTCATCCAGGACTTCTATTTTTGCTCACCGTTGCATTTTCTGCCTGGACTGGAAGGCTCAGAGCTGGAGATGCTGCAACAACGCCTGATCCTGATGCCTTCCGGTGAGGGTGATTATGAAGACATCGGCGAATCCTGGCGCATGGCCAAAGTACTGGGCGACAAAGGCATACCCAACCGCGTTGACTCCTGGGGTACCCAGTACCAGCACAACTGGGTAACCTGGCGAGAAATGCTGCCCAAATACCTGGCCGAGTACACCTGATCCCAGGCCTTGTATACCGGTAGAATAGCGCAGCAAGAGAATAGGGTCGCATTGGAAAAGCAATAGACACCACCGTGCCTGAAAAACCTTTGAAAATCTGCCTGGTAAGTGCGGAACTGAGCCCGCTGGCAAAAACCGGCGGACTGGCAGATGTGAGTGCTGCACTGGCGACATTCCTGGGCAACCAGGGGCACGACATCCGTGTGCTGATACCCTTCTACTCCGCGATTGACGCGGCGGCACTGGATATTACCCCGGTCCAGTTCCTGCAAAACCGGTCGATTCAGATCGGCAATCATCAACTGAGTTATTCGATAGATACGACAACTTTGCCGGGTAAGTCGCTGAATGTATATCTTTTACGTTGCCCCGAATTATACGATCGCCCGGGAATTTACACGGATGGATCCGATGAACACCTGCGGTTCATTTTACTCTCCCGTGTGGCCATCGAAATGTGCCAGCACATGGGCTTTGCGCCAGACATATTTCATTGTCACGATTGGCACACCGCCCTGGTGCCGCTTTACCTGCAAACCCACTATGCCTGGGACCAGTTGTTTGAGCAGACCAAGACGGTTCTGACCATTCATAACATCGGCTATCAGGGCATATTCAGTGCCGGTGTGTTGCACGATATGGGAATGCAGGACTTGGCTGAAAAACTGCATCGCGAAGACCTGGCCCTGGGTCGCATCAATTTCCTCAAAACCGGCCTGTTGTATGCAGACCTGCTGACCACCGTCAGTCCAACTTATGCCAGGGAAATACTGGGTCCGGCCTACGGTATGGGCCTGCAGGATCTGTTACAGCAACGACAGGACTCGCTGGTGGGTATCCTCAATGGTGTGGATATCGATGAGTGGAATCCCGAGCAAGACCCGCTGATTCCATTCCCATACAGCGCACGCCGCATTTCTGGTAAAAAGAAAAACAAATTGGCCCTGATGAAGGAACTGGAACTCGACAGCAGCGATGATATGCCCTTGCTCGGCATGGTGAGCCGGCTGACCGAGCAAAAAGGCATCGAACTGATCCAAAAGGTGGTGCCAACATTGCTCCAGCACCGACGCTTTGCGCTGGCTGTACTGGGCAGCGGTGAGCCGCGTTATGAGCGGTTTTTCAATCGGCTGCAGCAGCGTCATCGGGACCGTGTTTGTTTTTATCGAGGTTTCAACAACAAGCTGGCGCACCAGATCGAAGCCGGTAGCGACATGTTTGTGATGCCGTCACGCTTCGAACCCTGCGGTCTCAACCAGATGTACAGTTTGCGCTATGGCACGGTTCCGATTGTGCGACGGACCGGTGGACTGGCTGATTCGGTGCAACTGTTTGAGCCAGGCAGCGGAACCGGGACGGGGATCGTTTTCAATGACTTTAGCGCCAGTGCCCTGGACTGGGCGCTCAATGCAGCACTGGACTTGTACCAGGATAAAAAAAGCTGGCGCAAGCTGGTACAAAATGGCATGGCCAGGGACTATTCCTGGGAACGCCAGGGTCAGATTTATGTTGACCTGTTTCGACAAATTCTTCTGACTGGAAACCGCACATGAACATCATTTTCATCGAACCGTCTTTCCCGGACAACCAAAAAGAATTCGTTCGCGGATTGCACGAAACCGGCGCCACCGTCATTGGTGTTGGTGAGCGCCCGCAGGAACACCTGTCGGATGAAGTAAAGGCGTACCTGAGCTTTTACGTGCAAGTGCAGTCCGTTGTGCACGAGCCTACTTTGCTCAAAGCCGTACAGAAGATCCAAAATAAGGTTTGGGTAGATCGTCTTGAAGCCACCGTGGAAGCGCACATCATGGCGGCTGCAAGTGTACGAGAAGCGGCTGACATTCCAGGCACATCCGTGCGCACCGCCTATCTGTGTCGCGACAAGCCAGCCATGAAAGAGGTATTGCGCAAGGCCGGCATTCCCTGCGCCGCGTCAACCCGGGCAAACGACCCTGCTACCATCCGGGATTTTGCCCAACAGCTTGGATACCCACTGATCATCAAGCCGCCTTCCGGGGCCGGTGCCGCCGGAATATGGAAGGTAGGCAATGCTCAGGAATTGGAAAGGATCATCATCGAAGCCGGAATTGCAGATGGCGTGGAAGTAGCCATCGAGGAATTCATCGAAGGGCACGAAGGATACCTCGATACCCTGACGATTAATGGCGAAGTCGTCCATGAATTCATCACGCATTATTATCCGAACGTGCTGGTGGCCATGCGGGAGCGATGGATTTCACCGCAAATGGTCACAACCAACCGCATTGAGGCCGAGGGATACAGTGAAGTAAGAAAAATGGCGCGTGATGTCAATCGGGTGCTGGGTATCGGCACCTCGGCTACCCACATGGAATGGTTTGCCGGCCCCAAGGGGCTGAAATTCTCCGAGATTGGTTGCCGCCCGCCCGGTGTCGGTCAGTGGGATGTCTATAATGCCGCCAATGAGTTCGACATCTACCTGGAATGGGCCTGTGCGCTCACGCACGGACACCCCAAAAATGCACCTTCACGACGCTATAGTGCAGGCATGATTGCTCTGCGGCCAGCCTGTGATGGCCACATAACGGGTTACTCCGGGCTTGAAGCCATACAGGAGGCCTATGGCGAATGCATCGTGGCCTCGCATTTTCCGGGCGCCGGTTCAGCGACGCAAGCGGTCGAGGACGGCTACATGGCAAATGCCTGGATGCGGGTCAGGCACCCTGATTACGATACCTTGCGGCAGATTATGGATACGATTGGCCAGACGGTGAAGGTTCACGCTGCCTGACGTTGCAAAACGATGCCCGCCAGCGGCGGCAGCGTCAGGCACAGGCTGTGTTTCCTGCCCCGATGAGCGGTCGCCTCTGATTGCAGTGGATCCTTGTTGCCCATTCCCGAACCCCGGTAGGAATCGTCATCGGAATTGAATATCTCCAGATACGTCCCGGCCTCAGGCACGGCGATCCGGTAAGCTTGCCTTGGTACCGGCGTGAAATTCAGCACCACGAGCAGGGACTCGCTTTCACTGTTCCTGATAAACGAAATCACGGATTGCTCCACATCATCCGCGTTCAACCATTCGAACCCGCGCTGGTCACAGTCCCACTGGTACAATGCCGGGTGCCCGGCCTGCAGGTGATTGAGATCCGACAGCAGGGCGGACACTCCGGCTGGGTAATTTTCCTGGCTGCGGCTCCAGGGAAGCGAGCTACCCGAATCCCACTCCGTTTCCTGGGCAAATTCGCTGCCCATGAAGATTAACTGCTTGCCCGGGTAAGTCCACTGGTAAGTGAACAGCAATCGCAGGTTCGCGAACCGCTGCCATTCATCGCCGGGCATGCGCCCGAGGAGGGATTTCTTCAGGTGAACCACCTCATCGTGTGACAACGGCGACATGAAGTTCTCGTTGAAAACATACATCGGGCCGAAAGTCAGCAGCCCCTGATGATACTTGCGATACACCGGATCCTTGCTGAAATAGTCCAGCGAGTCGTGCATCCAGCCCATATTCCATTTGAGCCCGAATCCAAGTCCGCCTTCGGAAGTTGGCCCGGTCACCCCCGGCCAGTCGGTGGATTCCTCTGCCATCATGACGCAGCCAGGGCACTCCTCCGACACGGCATTATTCAGCTTTTTGATAAAATCAATTGCTTCCAGGTTCTCATTTCCACCGTGTATGTTCGGAACCCACTGCTCCGCCTGGCGCGAAAAATCCAGGTAAAGCATGGATGCGACCGCGTCCACCCGCAGCCCATCCAGGTGAAATTCGTTCAGCCAGTAAATGGCGTTCGAAATGAGGAAGCTGCACACTTCCCGGCGCTCATAATTAAACACCAGCGTTCCCCAGTCACGGTGTTCTGCTTTGAGCGGATGGTGGTATTCGTAGAGCGCCTCGCCATCGAAGGCAGCCAGTGCATGATCATCTCTCGGGAAATGGGCCGGCACCCAGTCAAGCAGCACGCCGATCCCATTGAGGTGAAAATGATCAACAAAAGCCCTGAAATCATCCGGCTTGCCGAACCGGCTGGTCGGCGCAAAATACCCGGTAACCTGGTAGCCCCAGGATTCATCCAGCGGGTGCTCCATGACCGGCAGTAATTCAATGTGGGTAAAACCCAGGTTCTTGACGTAGGCACATAACTCCTGCGCCAGTTGCCGGTAACCCATAAAACTGCCGTCCGGTGAACGCCGCCACGAACCCAGGTGAACTTCATAGACCGACATGGGCTTGCTGCCCCAATCACCCGCAGTTCTTTGCTTCATCCAATCACCGTCAAGCCAGTCGTGGCCACTCTCCTGAGGCACCAGGCTGGCGGTATCCGGGCGGTATTCGCAGGCGCTCGCGAAGGGATCTGTCTTCAAACTAATCGCGCTGGTGCGGGCATTGCGGATCTCATACTTGTAAGGTTCCTGCTGCAGGCCGGGTATGAACAGTTCCCAGATGCCCTGTGCTACGTGCCTGCGCATCGGGTGACAGCGGCCATCCCAGTCATTGAAATCTCCCACCACACTGACACGGCCGGCATTGGGCGCCCACACAGCAAAAATTACACCCTCTATGCCATCTTCTGAATGCCGCCGGGCGCCCAGCAGATTTTGTGCGTAACGGTGCTCGCCCTGGTGGAAGGCCTCCATTTCATCCGGCTTCAGCATGGACCAAAAACTGTAGGGATCATGGTTGATGTGACGATAACCGCTATCATCCTCACGAATGATGCGGTAGTGGGCAGGAATTGCACCGGGTTCAGCAAGGAATTCGAACAGGTCTGAACCCTCCACCCTGCTCATGGGCCGATTTTCATCCTCGATCCAGGCATTGCGGCTACGGGGCAGGAAACAACGAAATATTTCCTTGTCGTTCCTGGCATGACGTCCAAGAACAGAAAATGGATCACCATGGCTGCCCTGCGCAAGACGCGCGATGTCTGAAGACTCCAGACCCGGAGCTGTTTTCGCCCGGATCCTGTTTGATTTACTTCTTGACTTAATTGGAATATCCCCGTGATTTTCGCTGTTTTGTCATGTGGATAAACGTATCATGAAAGTAGGAGGTAATGATATGTACCAAAAACAATCAGGTCGATTCGTCAGCCGCCTGACCCGCAGCACGATGGCCATGATCATGGCTGGCGGGCGCGGAATGCGGCTCGGGGCCCTGACTGAAACAAGGGCAAAACCTGCGACACCCTTTGGTGGCAAATTCAGGATCATCGACTTCCCTCTTTCCAATTGCGTCAACTCAGGCATCAGGCAGGTTTTTGTACTCACCCAGTACAAGGCCCATTCACTGATCCAGCACATACAGCGCGGCTGGGGCTACCTGCGGGGTGAATTCGGCGAGTTCATCCAGATCATTCCCGCCCAGCAACAGATCGATGAAAACTGGTACAAAGGAACAGCCGATTCGA
>JADFKH010000277.1 GCA_022565025.1 Pseudomonadota bacterium | reverse complement strand
ACCCGCCTGCGCCAGGCCTTGCTCAACTACACCGGCAATGCCGTCAAGTTCACCGAGCGGGGAACGATCTTTTTACGCGCTAAAAAACTGGAAGAACACGGCGACGAAATCCTGGTGCGCTTCGAGGTGCAGGACACCGGCATCGGTATCGAGCCCGACCAGCTGTCCAGCCTGTTCGAGACCTTTGAGCAGGCCGATGCCTCCACCACGCGCAAATTCGGTGGCACCGGCTTGGGCCTGGCCATCACCCGGCGTCTGGCGCAGTTGATGGGTGGCGAGGTGGGTGTAGAGAGCGAGCCGGGCCAGGGCAGCACCTTCTGGTTCACCGCCCGGCTTGGCTACGCCCAAGCTATCACGCCGGTCGCACCATCAGCCGGGGTGGCGGATGCCGAGAAGGAGCTGCGCACCCATTACGCTGGTGCGCGCATCCTGCTGGTCGAGGACAATGCCATCAACAGCGAAGTGGCCTGTGAGCTGTTGCGCGATGTGGGCCTGGTGGTGGATACGGCGGAAAACGGGGTGGAGGCTGTGGCAAAGGTTCGCGCCAGCGCTTATGAGCTGGTCCTGATGGACATCCAGATGCCGGAGATGGATGGCCTGGAGGCGACCCGTGTGATCCGTTCCATGACCGGCCCCACGGCAAATAATGGGGACCTCCCCATCCTGGCGATGACCGCGAATATCTTCGCCGAAGATCGTCAAGCCTGTCTGGAGGCCGGCATGAACGACTTCGTCGCCAAGCCGGTTGAGCCGGAAAGCCTGTTCGCGACCATCATCAAATGGCTGCCGGAGCGCAAAGCTGTCGATGCGGTGGAAACCGGGTCACCCTCGGTGCTGCCCAGGACAGGAGAACAGGATTCAGCTAACGCAGCGAGTCCAGACGTCAAACCTGGAGCCAGCCTGATCAATCCGCAGGCGCTGATCAGGGTGTTCGGTAACGATGCCGCCAAGCATCTTGATATTTTGCGAAAATTCATCGCCCAGACGGAAGATATCGTCGCGGCGTTTGATACGGCTTGTGAGCAGCGGGATGCGGAGCACGTATCGTTCCAAGCCCACAAGCTCAAGTCCTCGGCCCGCACGGTGGGGGCGGATGCGCTGGCTGATTTGTGCCGGACCCTGGAGCTTGCCGGCCGGGATGCCGACTGGACCGGGATAGACGGACTTCACCCGCAATTGAGACCTGACATGGAACGGGTGAAGGACTACGTCAGTGGACTTTGAAATGTACACTATTAGTGCAATATACCCTGCCTCATAGCCTGCCAAACCGTGTTGCTGCCCCGGTAGCCTGGCAACTTTGCCGTCAATCATCAAGAAACATACTCTCGCCAGTACTTCAATGTCGTCCTGTGGATTGCCCGGTGGCGCGTACTAATCCGCACATTGCACGAGTTTCGCTGGGCTGCTGGGAAAATTAGGGCCGGGTTCAGGCTTTGTGTGCAAGCATTGGGTAAAGCACCAAGTACATCAAAAAAGCAGTCGGCAGCCCAATCATCCACGACATTGGCAGGAACCATATCATCGTGATGATACCCGGCACAGCGATGGACACGATGCCGGCGGTATTGAAACCGCCGGTGTACCAGTGCGGGCTGGAAGCGTCAGTCGTGTATAGCGCTGCGACATTCAGCTCACGCCTGCGAATCACGAAATAATCGCACAGCATGACTCCAAGTATCGGGCCGAACAGCGCCGAGTAGTACAGGATAAAGCCGAAGAAGGTATCCATGTTGCCAAGGATCAGCCACGGAAAAGACAAGACGCCCAGTACGCCCGTCACGACCACCGCAGTACTCCAGCTTATGTTGAAAGCATCCATGAAAATCAGCGCTGGCGGCAAAATGTTGATCGTTAGATTGGTCGTAAACTGAGCCAGCAGGATGAAGGTCAGCAGCACGATCATCGCTGCCGGGTGTGGGCTGAGCTGCATCAGCGCCTCGACAGGATCCCAGGTGCCCAGCGTTGCACCGGCGATAAGGCCCAGTGTGAGCATGAAAAACCAGGGCGGTAATATACCGGCCACGTGACCGAGCCACAGCGCGCTCTGTGATTTAACCAAATGCCGCGTCATGTCGCTGATGTTTAACATCACGGTGGCCAACACGCCAATCGAGCCAGTCAGGCCCACCCAAAAAGGCGTACCCCAGGTGCCCGCGCTTTTCCAGGACTCCTCTATCTTGAACTCCCGCGTGTTCAGGATGTGGATCAACATATAAGCCATCGCCGCTGTGATGACGAAAGAGCTGATGACGTTGAACCACTTCATGGTGCGAATGCCGCGGCAGGCCAACACCACCTGCAAGACCTGGAGGGCGGCGAAATAAAAAAACTTCGCCCAGGGGGCGGTGAATCCAGTCAGCGTGGTGAGTATGCCGTCAAAGGACAGGGCCGCGATCCAGGTGCCGATGCCGAACCAGACGATGGCGAGCGGCACCCAGGCGATGCCCGAAATGGCGTTGGCGAACACCCCGATGGGCTCGAGGGCGTTGCTGATCCGCCGGTTCATCCCCGCCAGGTTTTCATCCTGGATTTAATTTTCTTTTCAATAACGGTTCGTAGTTTTTCGTATGACGTCCATTTAGGATTCTCCCCTTCATTGTTCGCTTTGATACGAAGGACATAATTGACAACTTCACCGCGATATTCTTTTGGATTTACTATTCCTGCTGGCTTTTCAATCTTCTCAAGTTCAGATTGAAAGATGCGCGGACCGGGAATCGAACCCGGCTCACTTCGTTTTTGTTTTGCTCGTAGAGAC
>JADFKH010000276.1 GCA_022565025.1 Pseudomonadota bacterium | reverse complement strand
CAGAAGACGCTGAATTAGTTGGTTTGTTGCTCTCAAACAGCGCTCGCAATAATCGTCACGACAATATTTTTTGATTGAGCTTGAGTATTTTTCCGCGAAAGACGACAAAGACGCTAAGAATTTCTGGGCTGGTAGTTTTGGTGAAAAAAGCCACTTTGTAATCACGGCATGACTGTGCTGAGAGCCCTAATCCAATTCTCGTCTGATTCAGCCGCAACTGCAACGATTACCACTTGCGAAAATTCTTATAAAATTTTGCGTCTTTTGCGGATAAATATTCAGTGTCAATTGTGTGTATTACGTTGTCTGTGCTGATCGACGAATGTCAGGTAAGTGAGGCTATGATCTGATCAGCGCCCTGGTGGAGCAGGTCTTGCGCTACTTTCGCGGACAGGCTTTCGACCTGAGCGGCCTCACCGGAGATTTCACTTCGAAGCACGGTTTGACCATCCGGCGTTCCTACCAGGCCCATGATATGCAATTGGCTGTCACTGGTTTGTGCAAACACCGCCAGCGGTAGCTGGCAACTGCCCTGCAGTAAGGCGGCAACAGCACGTTCCGCCTGCGTCCGGAGCGCCGTATCCGGGTGCAACAGCGGCAGGATCAACTTGCTGACCACCTCGTCCCCCTCCCTGCACTGCACACCGATGGTGCCCTGAGTGGCGGCAGGTAGCCATTGGGGGGGGCGCAGGATTTCGGTCACCAGCTGATCCAGGCCAAGACGCTCCAGGCCCGCACAAGCAAGGATAATCGCATCGTATTCACCGTCCTGAAGTTTGCGAATTCGCGTATCCAAGTTGCCACGCAAATCCGTCACCTGGAGATCTGGCCGCATGGATTTGAGCTGGCATTGCCGGCGCATGCTACTGGTGCCGACCAGGGACCCGGCCGGCAATTCCGCCACGCCCTGGCCTGCATTGCTGAGCAGGGCATCGAAAGGATTAGCGCGCTCCAGCACGATGTCCACGACCAGGCCCGGGGCGCCCTTCACCGGTACGTCTTTCATCGAGTGCACTGCGATGTCAGCCTCTTGCCGCAACAGGGCTCTTTCAAGCTCCTTGAGGAACAGGCCCTTGCCGCCAATCTGTGCCAGCGGCTGGTCCAGGTTAATGTCGCCGCGCGTCACCATCGGCAACAGCTCAACTTCCAGGCCGGGGTGCTGATCCCGGAGCAGGCCGGCAACGTGGTTCGCCTGCCACAAGGCCAGTTTGCTTTTACGCGTTGCGATTTTTATGCAGCGCTTTTTGATTGTGGGCGTCAAGAAAGTTCACTCAGCAGTTTGCGCAATAAAGAGAGGTTCCTGCGACTGACCTCGGGTTTGTGGTCTGTGCCACTCAACAACACCTGCGTGTGTCCATCGTGTTTCCTTTCCAACCCACGTATATGCTTGCGTGAAACCAGCGCATTGCGGTGAATCCTCAAGAACAACTCCTCAAAGCGGTGTTGAAGGTCAGTCAGCGAATCTTCGATTACCGTGCTGCCTTTCTCGTGAATTACAGTTGTGTACTTATCCTCGGCCAACAGACAGATCACACGATGAATCGGGGTAAGGACCACTTTTCCGCCCAGGGTGGAACGCAAAAAATGTTCGTCCACCGGATCGGGTAGATCACCCAGGTAACGCTTGGCTTTTTGCAGGGCCTTTTCCAACCGCTCAGCACGCACCGGCTTGACCAGGTAATCGACTGCCTCCTGCTCGAAGGCTTCCAGGGCCTGGTCCTGGTAGGCCGTGCAAAAAATCACGCCGGGTGACGCTCCGCCTTCCTGCAGAACACGAGCGAGCGACATCCCGTCCATACCCGGCATGGATATATCGAGGAGCAGTACATGCGGGTTCAACTCCTTGATTCGTTCCAGTGCCTCAGCGGCACTTGCGGCCTCCCCGGCCACCTCACAGCCGGGAATCGCCGCCACCAGCCGGCGCAGGCGATCCCGGGCCGGAGCCTCATCATCAATGATCAGTATATTCAACATAGGGCACACTCAAAACAGCATAAAACTGGTCTGAATCCTGGTTGGTGAGCAAATTGGCGCGCGAGCCGAATGCCAGTTGCAAACGCTCCCGGATGTTGTCAATGGCCATTCCATGACCACCCGACTCCGATCCCTGTGCGGCAATCGGGTTGCCAATTGTGATAACAATCTGGTCTCCTTCGGAACGACCGTAAACAACGATCCTGCCACCCTCAGGGTGGGACTGAACACCGTGTCCCACTGCATTTTCCAACAACGGTTGCAGGATCAACGGCAGCACTGAAGCGTCCGGTGGCAATTCATCCACCCGCCAATCAATTTCCAGCCGATCACCCAGGCGTCGTTTTTCCATGTCCAGGTACTGACGGGCAAGTCGCAACTCATCGCCCAGGGAAATCAGCCGGTCCGCGCGCCTCATACTACCGCGAAATATGTCCGCCAGGTCCAAAATAGCGGCCTCTGCATTTTCCGGATCCACCGGAATCAGACTGGCAACTGTATTGAGGCTGTTAAACAGGAAATGCGGCCTTATCCGGGCCTGCAAAGCCTGCACCCTCGCTTCGGCCTGCGCAATCAATTCAGAACGCCAGCGGCTGCGCACCAACAGATAGCGAAAAAATACCACGGCAACCAGACCCACCGAGAACGTGTTTTTCAGAACGAACATTCCCGGCTGCTCCGGCCAAAGGCTGAGGTCAGTATTGCTGGCGGCAAACCAGGCGGCATAACTGAATACCGCCGACAGCCAAACCACGATCAGCCAGCTGCCAATCCACGCACCCCGGGCAGACCAACGGCCGGT
>JADFKH010000087.1 GCA_022565025.1 Pseudomonadota bacterium | reverse complement strand
CGGGATCGTGTTGATGTACGCGGTGGTCACGTCATACGGTAAATGACCGCCGGAGCGCCGCGTGTAGTCGACCAGCTTTTCCAGCAGGAAATGAGCTCTGCCGGGCCCTTCCCGTTCGATCACTGCCCGCAGGGAATCGATCCACTCTTGGGTCTCCAGCGGATCGATATCATCCTGAACCTGGTCGGCTGTCTGGGTCATTCAGCATCTCCTGTCTGGGTTGCTTCAACATCACGCTTACTCTGATGGATTTGCGCATCTACGACCGCGATGGCCGTCATGTTCATCACGCGGCGCTCCGACGCGGATGGCGTCAATACATGCACTGGCATGCTGGCGCCAAGCAGAATGGGGCCGACCGTTACGGCATTGCTGACCGCCCGGGCCAAGCCAAAAGCGATGTGCGCTGAATCGAGATTTGGCACGACCAGGAGGTTGGCCGGACCATGCAACCGTGAATTGGGGAACATCTGCTTTCTGTATTCTTCATTCAGCGCCATGTCGGCGGTCATCTCACCCTCAATTTCCAAATGGGGTGCTTGCTCCCGCAATATCTCCAGCGCCTTCTTCATCTTGCGTGCCGACTTATCCTCGTAACTGCCAAAAGAAGAATGCGACAGCAGGGCGATGCGCGGCCGTATACCGAAGATTTTTATTTTCTCCGCGGCCATCATGGTAATTTCGGCAATTTCGCTGGCGCTTGGATCGGAATTGACGTCGGTGTCGCAAACAAAATAAGTGCCTTCGGCCGTGTTCAAAGCACCCATGGCTGCAATCACATTAGTGCCGTCCTGTTTACCGATCACGTCCATTACGTACTGTAACTTTTTGCGGAAACGACCCACGACACCTGTAATCAATGCATCGGCCTCACCACGGTGAACCATCAGTGCTGCAATGACGCTCGTTCGTGTTCGAACAATAGCCTTGGCTGTATCGGGGGAAATACCCCGGCGTTCCATGATCGCGTGATAGCTTGTCCAGTAGTCCCAATAGCGCGGGTCGGACTCCGGGTTGACCAGTTCAAAATCCTTGCCCGCCTCGATACGCAGGCCAAATTTTTTGATCCGCTGTTCAATCACCTTCGGACGGCCGATCAGGATGGGCTTGGCAATGCCGTTGTCCACAATGGACTGCACCGCCCTCAACACCACCGGCTCCTCTCCTTCTGCATAAACCACGCGCATCGGATTGCGCTTCGCGGCATCGAAAACGGGTTTCATCAACAGGCCGGTGCGGAAAACGAATGCATCCAGGGATGCACGATAGGCAGCCATGTTCTTGATCGGCTTGGTGGCGACGCCGCTGTCCATTGCCGCTTGCGCCACTGCGGGGGCCAGTTGCACCAGGAGGCGTGGATCAAACGGCTTCGGGATGATGTAGTCTGGCCCGAAGAACAATGATTCATCCCGAGTGGAAACAGGGCCAAGCCGCTGCACTTCCTTTCTCGTGAGATCCGCCAGGGCCCGTACGCAGGCCAGCTTCATCTCGTCATTGATGGTAGTGGCGCCGACATCCAGCGCCCCGCGGAAAATGTAGGGAAAACACAGGACATTATTGACTTGATTGGGGTAATCGGACCGGCCCGTGCAGATAATGGCATCGGGACGCACCTGTTTTGCGTGTTCCGGCAGGATTTCCGGATCGGGATTGGCCAGGGCAAGTATGATCGGCTGCTCCGCCATGGTGGCTACCATTTCCTTGCTGAGCATTCCCCCGACCGACACACCGAGAAATACATCCACACCGTTGACGGCCTCTTCAAGCGTTCGCATATCCGTATCGCGGGCATATGAAGCCTTGTGCGGCTCCATGTTTTCATCACGGCCGCGATAGATCACGCCCTGGCTATCGGCCACTGTGATGTTATCTTTGTTCAACCCCAACTGTACGAGCAAATCCAGGCAGGCTATGCCGGCGGCGCCCGCGCCGGATGCCGCAAGGGTGACTTCAGCAATGTCCTTGCCCACGACATGCAGTGCATTGAGCACGGCCGCCGCGGTGATGATGGCTGTGCCATGCTGGTCGTCATGAAAAACCGGGATATTGAGGCGTTTCTTGAGCGCCGCCTCGATCAGGAATGCTCCCGGGGCCTTGATGTCCTCGAGATTGATACCGCCGAACGTGGGTTCCAGCGAGGCGATAATTTCAATCAGTTTGTCCGGGTCCTGTTCGTCGATCTCGATATCGAAGACATCGATATCTGCAAATTTCTTGAACAGCACAGCCTTGCCTTCCATAACGGGCTTGGCGGCCAGGGGGCCGATATCGCCCAGTCCCAGTACCGCCGTGCCGTCGCTGATCACACCCACCAGGTTGCCCCTGGCGGTTACTTCGCTGACAGCAGCCGGATCCTTTTGAATCAGTTCGCAGGCAGCCGCCACGCCGGGTGAATAAGCCAGCGAAAGGTCCTGCTGTGTTGTCAGGGGCTTGGTCGGGGTGATCTTGATCTTGCCGGGCCGGGGGTGGCGATGATAGTACAACGCGGCTTCTTTAAAGCTGTTGCTCATAAATTCTGACCTGCGTGGAGATGCCCGGTAATAGTATTCCTTAAGGACACTACACTAGTTTCTAGGACCGGGATACGGGTGCAAATTGCCCGTTAAACTGCTTCAAGTGCAGGCTCGTAGCTGCCGGTGGCTGCCAGACCGTTCATTTTTGCCCGGTGTACCAGCTTATGCTGTGCTGCGGTCACGTTGGCCGCGGGATTCTCTCCCCAAGCCTTGAGTGACGGGGACTGCAGCGCCCGGCCATAAGAGAAGCTTAGTGGCCATGGCAAGCCGCCGCTTCGATTCATCGCATCGAGGTGCGCCGTTGCTTCGGTATCTGACTGGCCACCTGACAGGAAAACCACACCCGCCAATACCGCAGGAACTGAATTCAACAGGCATTGCACGGTGGCATCGGCTACTTCCTGAACATTCGCTCGATGTTCTGCTGCGGAACCCGAAATCACCATACTGGCCTTCAGAATCGCACCCTCCAGCAACACATTCTGGTCATACAACTGGTTGAACAAACTGCGTAAGGTGACTTCGCTTACTTCATAACATTCGTCCAGGCTGTGTGTGCCGTCCATCAATACTTCAGGCTCGACGATGGGTACAATCCCGGCTTCCTGGCTCAAGGCGGCATAACGCGCCAGTGCATGGGTATTGGCCTCGATGCAAGCCGATGTCGGTATATTTTCACCCATGGTTATCACTGCACGCCACTTGGCAAACTTAGCGCCAAGGGAGTGGTATTCGTCCAGCCGCGCCCGCAAGCCATCCAGGCCTTCGGTGACTTTTTCGCCCGGATGGCCGGACAAAGGATGTGCACCGGTATCCACCTTGATACCAGGCAAAATACCGGCTTGTGTCATCAGCTGTACAAACGGAGTTCCATCAGCGCTGGACTGACGCAGTGTCTCATCAAAAAGGATAGCGCCGCTGATGTGCTCTCCCAGGCCGGGTGTGGAAAGCAACATACCCCGATAGTCCCTGCGGCTTTGTTCAGTGCACTCAATGCCGATTGAATCGAATCGCTTTTGACAGGTGCCGGTGCTTTCGTCGATGGCCAGAATGCCCTTGCCTTCGGCTACCAAGGCTTTTGCTACTGCTGCGAGTCCCATGCTACTCATTCTATACTCCTTGGCGCCTGTTGACAGGCCCTAACTGGCGGATTGGTACAAATCAAGTTCAGTATGGTGGTCATATCCACCTTCGGGGTCAACCCGGATCAGCCTCAGCGTGTTGGTGCCACCCTGGTCACCCATCCGGTCACCCATGGTCAGGATAACCCGGTCTCCAGCAGCGACGGCTCCGAGGCGCCACAATACCTGCAGCGCGTCCCCAACGACTTCATCGATATCATCACCTTTGGGCTGGTGTTGCGTGGGATAGACATTGCGGAACAGTGCCATGCGGCGGCGGCTTCCTTCATTGGGGGAAAGTGCATAAATCGGAACCGATGACTGCACCCGTGACAACCACTGTGCCGTTGAACCGGACTCGGTCAGAGCGATAATCGCCTGTATCGGCACATTGGTCGCCATAAACATGACCGCCATTGCAATAGCCTGGTCAATTCGCTGAAACCTGACATTCAGCTGGGTGCTATGCCCCTCCCGGTCAAAATGACGCTCGGCACCCAGGCAGATACGGTTCATCGCCTCGATTACCTTGACCGGGTGCTTTCCTACCGCGGTTTCAGCGGAAAGCATCACTGCGTCCGTGCCGTCGATGACCGCGTTGGCCACATCGAGCACCTCAGCCCGGGTGGGAACCGGGTTTACGATCATGGACTGCATCATCTGGGTTGCCGTTGCCACCACCCGGTTGTGTTTCAGGGCTGTCTGGATGATCCGCTTCTGCAGGCCAGGCAACTCCTCATCTCCGATCTCCACGCCCAGATCGCCTCGCGCGACCAGTACAGCGTCCGATGCATCACAAATCTCTTCCAGGTTGTCAATAGCCTCCATGCGCTCAATCTTGGCCATCAACGAAGCCTGGCTGCCAGCAGCGCGCAACAGCCTGCGCGCACGGTTCATGTCTTGGGCATTACTGACGAATGAGACCGCCAGGTAGTCCACACCCATTTCCGCAGCTGCGGTGATGTGCGCCAAATCATGCTCTGCGATGCCTGAAAGAGAGAGGCCGCCTCCACGCAGGTTCAGCCCTTTGCGATCCTTGAGGATGCCGCCGTTTTCCACTTCACAAACAATCCGGCCACCATTAATGGATTTGACCCGCATGGAAATCATGCCATCGTCCAGCAACAGCAAGTCACCGGATTTGACGTCATTTACCAAACCGGGATAACTCACCCCAACACGGTTTGCGTCGCCCGGGGTTGCAGCATCTTCAGCATCCAGTGTGAATTCATCCCCGCTCGACAACTCAACGCTGCCGTTTTCAAACCGCTCCACGCGTATTTTCGGACCTTGTAGATCTACCATCAGCGCCACTTCACGGCCAAGGCTGGATGATACTTCACGCGCCATCGCGGCGCGGGCTGACTGCTCTTTAACTGACCCATGCGACATGTTCAGGCGCAATACATCCGCACCAGCCTGAATTACGCCCTCCAGAACTTCCGGGTCATCGGTGGCAGGTCCAAGGGTGGCAATGATTTTCGTACGGCGCAATGGGTGGCTTTTTTCAGTCATGGCAGCAATTATAGGTGGTCCGAAATTTATTGCCCTGCAGTGTGTGGGTAATGTTTGAAGGCCTCGTGCACGGCCGTATCAATGGCATCACGCATTTGTATTGCCACTTTGTCGCGTGCCCACAGGCCGCTATGGTACCAGCCCGAAAGGGTCTAATCACCCGCGACGTCCTGAAGAGCGACGACTGCCGACAGCAATAAAGGGGCCGGATACAATTTCCCGATAAAGGGGCCTGCAATTTCAATAAAATGTATCCGTCCACTATATTACGAAATGTATCCGGCCACTATATTACTGGATGGCAAAAGCTATCGGCGACCACGACCGCTTAAAAAGCCGCCAAAAGATAAACTTGAAATCAACCCGAAAAAGGAGAAATAATCACCCCGTCTGAAGCCCAAAAAACTGCGTTTCCAGTGGCGCCTTTAGGGCGAACATGGGTGGCGGCTTTAGGGTGATCTGTGACAAATAGCGGATACTCACAATTCAAGAGCTGGCATATTTTGCATGCGGCCAAGGAAAGTGGATGGTTGTGGTAAATATTCCGCCACGGCTTCTGCAGCCCGATTGAGCGGTGGCGCTTCTAGCCACTCCGCCATCATTGCCGGCCGGTGAAAAGTAAACACGGGTCTCAATCTGGGGTTTGGGTCCAGTCCATTGGTAAATCGTGTTTCAAAACCGGTTGATTCGTAAGCAAAGGGCAAGGGACGATTCCAAGCGGGCAGGGTGTCTGGTAGGCCTTGCGTGTACTTTGCGGATTGGAGTTCAACGCCAATCTAAGGTGGCGCCGATTTTCTTGGCTTCCACAACTCCTGCTGCTTTGCCGTCTACGTAAAGCTGGTAGTCGGCTTGCCCATGACCGGTATTTAGCGGAAATTCTCGAATCGCAACACCGCGGTGGGCCGAAAGGTTTTGCTGGCCCATATCACAGACCACCCAGCCAGCTGCCGTCAGCAGCCGATCAATGAGTTCTCGTGCTTCGCGTTCGTCACCTTTGGGTGACACCAAAACTCCTTTTAATTTTTTGGTGATTTTCTATAGATTGTAAGCGTTTGGCTCATTGTCGGCCAATGCCGCAAAGATTCTGGAAGTAAAACAAATCAGAAGCGCTTGCAGTGATTAAGTACTGAAACACTGAAAATGATGATGGAAATCTTTCTCATTACGCCTTTATTCCCCCTTTCCCTGGCGGTTGCCGGTTAACCATAACCGAAACACAGGTATTTTCCAGGGGCTGTTTCTGCTGCTGGCCAGACCGATCCACACCTGCATATTCACGTAATCCCTCGATATGCAGGCGATGTACCCGATCCGCGGGGTGGCATTCGAACGATTATTCCTGCCAGGGCGGCTATTTTTTCAGTCCACCAATATCCCTGATTCGGACAACTCCGTCGGGGAACTCAGCCTGGATCACCAACACACCACCCAGGGCCTCGATGTATTTTCTGAGAGTGGAGACGTGAATGTCGCTGCGGCGTTCCAGCTTGGATACGGATGCTTACCTCTATTTGGACCTGATTTCTGTCAACAAATCGGTTGAAACCCGGTAACCAATCGCTGCCATCTCAGCAATGCCATGTTCAGCGCTCTTGATCAGACCACGCTGCTCTGCCAAATCGAGTACGCGGACTGTGCCGACAATATTAATGCCCTGCTTCAACGCAAATCGACGAGCCAATCGATCATCAACAATCAAAAGTGACTCATCCGGAGACTTCAGAGCATAGCGTATCGAATCGCTCTCACCTGCCCCCAGGCTGGGAGACAAGGGTTCAGATGCAAGCTCTGGTGAGAATATGACCAACCAGCCTGCATCAATTGCAGTCTCACTGCGCTGGCGATCTTTGCCTGGTTTGGCCAGACACTCGCGCTTGACCGATTCAGCGACGCTGACCTCGGAAAAAAGACTTTGCAAAATAAAAAGCGCATCAATACCGGCAAAGGCAATTAGCGGCCCTGCATCGGAGATTACGATGCGAGCCATCGATCCAGATTTTTGACCTCATGACCGGTTGTCTCATCAGACCGGAGTACATCGATCCCCAAATCTGCCAGAAATAAAAGAAACCCCTGCAAAGTCATGTCGCTCAAGCGGCTCGCGGCACCCAGCGAAAGTGTGCCATCCTTAAACAGGCTCGCTGCCAATGACGGCCTCACCGACTGTTCAGTATCAGCCAATGTTTTACCAAGGTGCACGATCAGGGCATTGGGTTCATTTCCTTTTAGTACCAATACTGGCGACTCCTCTGCCTGACGTAGAGCAAGAGAAGGGTTTTTCTTCAGATTTCTCACATTTGTAGCGTGCACGATCGGGCTCCAGATAGTTTATACCGTTGTAATTATAGCATGGACCACGCGATGTGGACTACACTATATGGACTATGCCCGTTACCTGTGCATGATTTTCTCCTTCGTTTCCTTGATCAGCAAATTACACCGGGCCCAAACACACTTGATCTCTTGATTACACAATAAATATTTCAAATTTGTCGTCCGCCTGGGTGAAATGTCTGGGCCGGCGCATGGAAATGAGTCAAAATCAGGTGTGCGCCATTCACTACATCCAGATGGGCCCTGGAGTGTGAAGAATGGGATAAAAAGAAGGATATTACATACACCAAAAGGCATGGCGTGCCTTTTAGTGAGGCGCCAATGAGTCTCCGGGGAAAGCTAACGATGCCAAACCGCATTTACCAGTTCAAAATTGCATTAAAAGAAATTACCCCGACCGTCTGGAGACGCATACAGGTTCCGGAAGGCTACAGCTTTTGGGATTTTCACGTGGCGATTCAGGACGCCATGGGCTGGCTGGACTGCCACTTACACGCCTTCCGCATGCGCCGGAAATATTCCCGTACAACCACGGAAATTGGCATTCCAGATGATTACGGCATCGAAGGGGGCCCCGAGATTCATGCCGGTTGGGAAATTCCCCTTTCCGACTACTTTCATGAGCTCGGCGCCACGGCAGATTACGAATACGATTTTGGTGATGGCTGGCAACACGAAATCCTGCTCGAGGGCATTCTCCTCAGGGAAAAAGGTCAAAAGTACCCCAGATGCATCGATGGCGCACAAGCCTGTCCGCCTGAAGATTGTGGTGGCGTACATGGGTACTACCGGATGTTGGAAGTGATCTCTGATCCGGGCGATGACGAGCATGAGGAGATGCTTGTATGGCTGGGCGGAAAGTACGAGCCAGAAAAGTTTGCACCCGGGAAAGTTAAATTTGATAACCCAACGAAGCGTTGGAAAATGGCTTTTTCAGAAGGTCGGTGATTTCCAGGATTACACGGCTATAGCGCCCACAACGCGCTGTGCCCCGAATGGGTCAGTCAGAGCGTCATCAAGGTCAAACAGACAGATTTTTAGTTGCATCCGCAACATCCTGCAGAGCGACGACGGCCGGCAGGGATTTTCCTTGCACAAACTCGAGAAATGCGCCACCACCAGTGGAGATGTAACTCATACCCTCTTGCACACCGAACTGGTCGATTGCGGCAAGGGTGTCTCCACCACCGGCGATACTGAAGGCTGAAGATCGTTCAATGGCCTCGGCAACCGCCCGTGTCCCTGCAGCAAAATTCCTGAACTCGAATACACCAACCGGGCCGTTCCAAATCACCGTTCCGGATTCGGCAATGACCTTGGAATATTCGACCGCCGTCAACGGGCCGATATCGAGGATCATTTCATCCTGGGCTACCTCGTCCACACCACGCACCAAGGGTTCCGCATCAGGCGAAAAGGATTTGGCGACTACCACGTCCTGCGGAATCGGTATCGAACCACCTTTCGAATGAGCCTTTTGAATCAATCGTTGCGCGTCGTGTATCAGGCCGGGTTCATACAATGACCGGCCGACGTCATAACCGGAGGCCGCAATAAAGGTATTGGCGATGCCTCCGCCCACGATCAGTTGGTCTACCTTGTCCAGCAAAACATCCAGAACTTTCAGCTTGCTAGATACTTTTGCGCCGCCGACGATGGCCAGCATGGGCCGGACCGGATCGTGCAGGGATTTTTCCAGCGTATCCAGTTCCCTGCTGAGCAGGGGGCCGGCGCAAGCCAGTGAGGCCGCACGCACTACGCCTTCGGTGGAAGCCTGGGCGCGATGAGCCGTACCGAATGCATCCATGACAAACACATCACACAAGCCGGCCATGGTGCGCGCCAGCGCTGCATCATTGCTTTTTTCGCCGCGATTGAACCGTACATTCTCGCAAAGAACCACCTCGCCGGCTTCAATATTCACGCCGTCCAGCCAGTCGGTCTGCAGGGCGACAGCCCTGCCCAACAATTCCTCCAGGCGGGATGCAACGGGCCGGAGAGAAAACCGTGCATCGAACTCACCCTCAACCGGGCGCCCCAGGTGCGACAGCAACAGGACCGCTGCACGTTTTTCCAGGGCCATGCGTATGGTTGGCAAGGCAGCCCTGATCCTTGCATCCGAGGTGACGTGCCCATCGCTGACCGGCACGTTGAGGTCTTCCCGGATCATGACCCGCTGGCCGGCAAGATCCAGATTTTCCATGCGCAGATAGCTCATTTACGGCACTACTCAGCCATTCATCTCAGGCATTCATCAAAGCGACCGTGGTATCGAGCATTCGGTTGCTGAATCCCCACTCGTTGTCATACCAGCTAAGCACCTTGACCAGATTACCGTCCATGACCCGGGTCAGGCCCGCATCAAAAATTGATGAATGCGGGTTGTGGTTGAAATCCACCGAAACCAACGGCACCTCGTTATAGGCCAGGATGCCATTGAGAGCCCCTTGCGCAGCGGTCCGCACGATGCCGTTGATTTCCTCCACCGTGGTCGGACGGCTGGCGACAAAAGTCAGGTCGACTATCGACACATTGAGGGTGGGCACACGCATGGAAAATCCGTCCAGCTTTCCATTAAGCTCCGGCAACACCAGGCCCACTGCGGCGGCAGCCCCGGTCTTGGTGGGGATTTGGCTCATCGTGGCAGAGCGGGCACGGCGCAGGTCCGTGTGAAAAACATCGCTCAGCACCTGGTCGTTGGTATAGGCATGGATGGTCGTCATCAAGCCCTTTTCAATGCCGACCCCCTGGTGCATAACTTTCGCCAGCGGCGCCAGGCAATTGGTGGTGCACGAAGCGTTTGAAATGACTTCGTCGGTAGACTTCAGGCTGTCGTGGTTCACACCGAACACGATGGTGTTGTCAACATTCTTGCCGGGAGCCGACAAAATGACCTTGCGGGCGCCGGCGGTAATGTGAGCCATCGCAGCCTCTTTACTGCCGAAGAAACCCGTGCATTCGTGCACCACGTCGACACCCAATTCCGCCCAGGGTAGTTTGCCGGGGTCGCGTTCAGCAAACACTTTGATGCGATCGCCATTCACGATGAGATCCCCACCATCCACAGTGACCGTACCTGGGAACTTGCCGTGGGTGGTGTCGTATTGCGTCAGGTGTGCATTGGTTGCCGCGTCAGCGAGATCGTTGACCGCAACGATCTGGAACTCGTCGTTGCGCCCGGACTCATAAACGGCGCGCAAAATATTGCGGCCGATGCGGCCGAAACCATTAATTGCAATTTTTATTGTCATGCTTTAACTCCTTGAGTATTTCAAATTATCTGTTAGCCCGCATATTGCATGAAGGATCCGGAATTTGCGCTGTAGCTGGCAATACAGTTTGGTCGATCGTTCAAACAAGCATAGCCATAGCTATGGTTTTTGAAGGATCGGCCATTGGACAGGAGTCCCGGTGTCGTGGAGCACATGGACGTGCGAGAACGACCGAA
>JADFKH010000086.1 GCA_022565025.1 Pseudomonadota bacterium | reverse complement strand
ATTAGCCGACAACCAGCAGCAGGACTCGCAGCCATAACCGAACGCCTGCCGGAGTTGAGTTTTTTCTGCCCGGCGTTTAATGAAGAAGAAAATCTCGAACCCGTAGTTCACGCCGTCTATCCGGTCTTGAAATTGGTGGCCGACGATTTCGAATTCATTATCGTCAATAACGGCAGCACGACGAGCGCCAGGTAGCCCGATGTAGCAGTACGTGTAATTTCCTTGATCATCTTGTTTCTCCTATTGATATCATTTATATATCATTTTGTATCTTTTCTCAAGTCAATACACCTGCCAGAAATCATGGTATTGGGGTTGGTCAGCGCCTGTCAGGTCGTTGCACTGCATATCGAACGACCCCGTGTTCTGATCCGGGACCCGTAAAGATAAAACCATTTTTCTCCAAAACACGAATGGACTGGCGCAAGTGCGGCAGCGTTTCGGCGGTGACTTGCTTGACGTTCTGATGGCTGAACGCCCACAGGACCAGCCGGGATACTGCTTCTGAAGCATAGCCCTGGTTGCGGAACTGACTCAAAACAGAATAAGCGATTTCTACCGAGCCCGCATCATCGGGCCTGCCTTTGAAACCGCATATACCAAAAACTTCGGCCTCCGGCGGTGACTGTGTCAGCAGATACCAGAATGACCAACCCTGCTCCGCCGGGTCCTGCAATAACTGCAGCGCAAATTTCATCGCTGCACGCTCATACAAATCCGGCGGCCAGCTTTGTGGCACCTGAGCGCCGATCAAATCAGCCAGTTGAGCACGACCCGACAGGTCTGCTTCAAGCAACGCCACCGTGGCCGAAACCAGCGTCATCCGCCTGGACTCCAGTGTTCGCAGGATCATTGCAGCGGCCCCGGTTGATGGCGGGCTTCTTTGTATCCACGCTGCAGATACTTCCAGCCTTGTTCCAATTGCCCGGGGTCAAGAATTTTGCGCAGGGACCGCTGCAGGCGTTTGAGATTGGCCTCGAACAGATTCCTGGCCCCTGGCCTGATTTGCGCACGGTCAAAATCGATCAGGTACACCGTATTTTCGCTGCCAACGAGGATGTTGCGCGCATTCAGGTCCGCGTGAACCAGCCCATGATCATGGAAGTGCCGGATGCATGCACCTGTTGCAATCCACATCGCAGGGTCGTTTTGCAGAATGTCCGGCAAATCAGCCAGGGGAATAACATCCAGCAGTCGCCGGGTCATCAGGTCCCCGGAGTAGAACAACCCTTCCCTTAAACACTGGGCCGCCAAGGGCTGTGGAACCGGCAAACCCATCTTATAGAGCCTGGCCAGCATATGGAATTCCGCTATGGGGCGCGAACGTTCAAGTCCGGTATACACGTAGCGGTCACGGCTTAAGTGGGCTGCCCAGCCACCCCTGAAGTAGTGGCGCAGAACAGCCGGCCCGAAACCGGTTTCCAGGAACAGCGCACTGCTCCGGCCTGGAGCCTGACCCACTACACTGCCACTACTTTCCCAGGCCTCGGCGGCAAACAGATGCGCGCCGGGCTGCTGAATGAGGTCGGCATCATATACAATGATCCGGGAGTTTTTTTTATAGGTGCTAGGTTTCATTCGCGGGTATTGTGCTTTTGCCTACCGTCTGCGTCAATCCGGAATACTTTGTTGTCACTAGCCAATCAACCCGAAAACATTTGCATCCTGAGGTTATCCGCACTCGGAGATGCCACGCACGTTGTACCCGTTGTCAGGTCCATCCAGGAACACTGGCCCGGAACCAGGATCACCTGGATCATCGGCAAACTGGAGCATCGTTTACTCCACGGCCTCGAGCATGTCGAATTCATCGAATTCGACAAGCGCGGTGGCTGGAACGCTGTGATTGAACTGCGCAAGAAACTGCGTGACCGCCGCTTCGATATACTGTTGCACATGCAGGTAGCTGCCCGGGCTAACTTGCTCAGCAAATTGATCCGCGCCCCGGTTCGCCTAGGCTGGGACCGGGCCCGCTCAAGGGACTTTCACCATGTTTTCGTCCGTCAGCAGGTTGCGCAAGTCCCCTTCCAGCACCAGGTCCAGGGATTCCTTGAATTTCCAAGGGCGCTGGGAATCAAGATTGACGAGCCACGTTGGGACCTGCCAATAGCAAGCGGCGCGTTGCTGTGGGTGGAAGAACAACTTTGCGACCGGCAAAACATTCTGCTGATCAGCCCTTGCTCCAGCCATCCCCGGCGTAACTGGCAAGCTGACCGATTCGCTGCCGTAGCGGATTATGCATCCAGTCAACTGGGGATGAGCATCGTCCTTTCAGGTGGTCCTGGCACCCTGGAAATAGAAACGGGCGCAGCCATAGAACGCACCATGCGCAGCCCCTGCCTGAACCTGGTGGGGAAAGACACACTGGAACAATCCAAGGCATTACTGAAGAAGGCAGCCCTGGTGATTGCGCCGGACTCCGGGCCGGCACATATTGCCTCGGCGCTGGGCACGCCCGTCATCGGTCTTTACGCAGCTACCTGGTCCAGGCGATCAGGTCCTTACAACAGTCTCGATTTATGTGTCGACCGGTTTGCACAAGCCGCCGTGAAATTCAGGAAAAGCACAGCCCAGGCCCTGCGCTGGGGAACACGGATCGAAGAACCCGGTGTGATGGATCTGATCGAGATCAGCGATGTAATTGAGAAGCTAAAGGTATTCACACCTATCCCCTATATTGCATGAGTTGCCGGTATTGTTGGCGATTAGACGTGTAACCGAAGGAGGTATCAGCTGCCTGTATGCAGGACACGCTCGAGACATCCCTGTTCGCTCGTCATCTGTTCCCGACAGATGATGGTCCTGAATACAGGCAGCCGATACCTCTTGCAAGCATAGACTTGGCACGGATAATGCCCACATTTGGCCCGCATTTTTCAGGCTACACTGCGTACGGCTTGTTTGTTGCGGTACCTCAATACCGCGTCGAAACCGTTGTCAAGATCACACAGCAAGTCGTCAACATGCTCAATACCCACCGATAACCTTAGCAGGGTGCGGCTGATTCCTGCCGCTTGCTGGTCTTGTGCTGACATGGCCGAATGTGTCATTGAGGCGGGATGCGCCACCAGGCTCTCGACGCCGCCCAGTGATTCTGCAAGAGTAAACAACCGTAATTCCTGCAGAAATACCGGGATTTCCTCCTCAGCAGCATCCAGTTCGAAGCTGATCATCGCGCCGAATCCCGCCTGCTGGCGAGCGGCGATTTCGTGACCGGGGTGGCTGGCCAAGCCAGGGTAATATACCTTGGCGACCAGTTCGTTCGAATCCAGCGCTGCGGCGATTTTGCCGGCAATTTCCTGGTGGCGCTGGTAGCGCACGCTCAGTGTTCTCAGGCCGCGCAATGTCTGGAAACTGTCGAACGGTGAACCGGTCAGGCCCAGGCAATTGGCCCACCACGCCAAGTCCTCCAGCAATTGCTCATCGGCCGCTATCACGGCCCCGCCGACCACGTCCGAATGTCCGTTGATGTACTTGGTGGTGGAATGCAGCACGATATCGGCGCCCAGAGCAATCGGGCTCTGACCGGCCGGCGACAGGAACGTATTGTCCACAACCACCAGCGCACCCACTGTGTGCGCGGCCGCAGCGATGGTCTCGACATCGGTGATGCGTAGCATGGGATTGCTGGGCGTCTCGATCCACACGATTTTCGGACGCACGCGGCTGATCTCAGCCACCGCGTTTTCAGTTTCCCACAAGGGCACCCACTGCAGCTTGAACTGGCCTTTATTCGCCGCCGCGCTAAACAGCCGATGGCATCCGCCATAACAATCGTGGGGTGCAATTAACACATCACCGGCCTCCAGCAACTGCGTGACCAGGTGCACCGCTGCCATGCCGGAAGAAGTGATCACTGCACCTTTTCCACCCTCCAGGGCCGACAGCGCGTCGGCCAACTGGTCTCTAGTGGGGTTCCCGGAGCGTGTGTAGTCGTACTCACCCTTTTGCTCAAAGCCCGGAAATGCAAACGTGGACGACAGGTAAAGCGGTGGGATAACCGCGCCGTGGTTGCTGTCGCTGTTGATGCCCTGATTTACGGCGATGGTATCTCGGTGATGCTTGCTCATTTCATCATGCTCACAGGACCATTAACCCAGTAAAGGTCATCGAGTCTTGCTTGCTTGTACACACGATGGATTGCGCTCATGCCTTGTGCTCCTGCGGTATTCCGGTTGACAAAAATCTCATCTGGAATTCCCGCAAAGCAGGCTGAGTATGATCAGGTCCATCGACTGCTGCCTGATCACTCATTTCCCGAAAACCATTAGGGGTCTTCGCAAGAATTGGCACCTTTTCAAAGTGGTTAGCTTCGAAGGTTGCCCCGGCGTCTTAGGGCTAGTCCCTCAGCCGGTCTAAATGAGTACGTTTGGATTGTAGGCGATTGTGAATAAGCAAAGCAAGGGAATTTTTGCGAAAATCGCGAATGTAAGAGGCTGCACGCGGGCGAGCCACGCACAAAGCGTTCCTACAATTACGAATAATCCTGGTAGGACTTTTCTTCGACGATTGCAGAACCCAGGTGGAGGTTGAGGTCTTGCTTGATTTTTGCCCGGCGGTCATTGGTAAAATAAACATTGCGAGCCAACTCAATGAAGCGTTCATCGAATTCCCGGGCCCGTTCCTTGTCACGGATGTCGTCCTCGATTTTCCACAGGACTTGATTGATTTCCTTCAACTGCACGTGCCAATCGTTAATGACGCTGTCCTCGCTGACAGAATCCGCCCATGTTTCCTGCAACAAGGCCAGTTCAACTTTCACATTGGCGACTTTTTCGGGGTCGCTCATGCGCTCGCATTTGATCTCGAGGATCGTGATCTTGTCCAGCACTTCGCCGGGTGAAACAGGTATGTGAATATTTTCCATGATCAAGTATCCTTAAACCCTGAAGCTGTAATCCTTGCCGGGATCCCGTTCGATATCAGGCGGGTAGCTCCGGCGCTTGTCCGCATAATACTGCTCGCGTGAATCGCCTTCCGAGTTTTTGTTGTAGGTAATGTACAGCACACGCCGTGCCTTGCCGGTATGGTTTGGATTCGAACGATGAGGTGCATAGGAATCAAAAAAAACGGCATCACCCGGCTGACAATGCACCGGGACGTAGGCAGCAGCTCCCGTATCTTCATCCGTCAACGGCACCCACATCGAGCCGAGCAGCCCCTGCTTGTGCATGCCTGCGATCACCTCAAGGCTGCCGTTTTCCTGGTTGGTTGCATCGATAGCGACCATCGCCGTTATATGGAGCCTGGCATAGTCGTCCCAGCCCGCCTGCACGTCCTGATGCTCTTTGAATCCGTCTCCACCCGGTAGTTTGAAATTAATCTTGTCCTTGAACAGAACCGCAGGCTCGCCAAAAAGCTCCGACACCACCCGCTGCATACGGCGAGCGGTGATCAGGGTGGAAAAACCCTCGTGAAATGGCACGAAGTTCTCGATACGGCACAGGATTGGTGTGCCATCATCCCGGCTTGCCTCGAAATACATCATGGTTTTGCCCGGAACTTCCGGGTAGCCGGCGACCTCTTCGGTCCACTCACTGATCAATCCTATTTCCCGGCGCGAATACATGCCCCGCACAACAAGGAAACCATCCCGGTGGAACTGTTGTATCTGTACTTCAGTGAGAATTCTCTCTTCATTCATTTAAGACTTCACTTTTTGTTGCAGGTTTGCCGCCATTGTTACGCCGGGCCCAGATGCTCTTGATGACCGATATCAGGTTGCTGGTGGTCCAGTACAAGACCATGCCGGCCGGGAAAGTATAAAACAGGGCAAAAAAACCGACAGCCAGCAACAACATGTTGCGTACCTGCTTTTTGCGCAATTGGGCGTTGAGTGCCGGTGGATTGTGCAGCACGGAGGCCACCGTCGACAGGCCGGTCATGAGGAACGGCAGCAGGTTCAAATCCGGACCGAAAAACGGTAGGCTGATCGGCAGGCTGATCAGGGCGTCAGGCCGCGAGAGATCCGCAATCCACAAGAATGAAGCATTCAGCAGGTGGATGTTTTCGGCCAGCATGTCGAATGCGCCGATAAAGACCGGGATCACTACGGCTACACCGATCAAGCTCTTGAGGCTGTAGAGCGGGTGAACCCGCTCGGTCTTATACATGGCCAGGATTTTTTCCGCTTGTTTTTCTCCCTTGAATTCCTGCTTGATGCGCTGTAGTTCAGGCGCCAGCCGCGCCTCGGTCTCAAGGACCTGCTGCTGAAAACGGTCTGCAATACGGCTCAGTGGCCGCATCAGGATGTTCACCGTGAGCGACAGGGCCATCACGGCCAGGCCCCAGGAGGGTATCACCGTGCCGATCCAGGAAAAGATGTAATAAAGCGCGAAACAGATCCACCTCAACCAAAACCAGAGGCCGGCATAAAGGATACCGCTCAGTTCCGGATTCGCGGAACGGAGCGTCCCAGGCTCCACCGGGCCCAGGTACACGGACCATGTATCAGCGGAAAACGAATCTGCAGCTCCTTCACTCGCTGCAATGCGCAATTCCGCATCCATCGTGCCTTCGCCGCTCTTGATCTGCGCTTCCAACTGCTGCCCGTTACTGACCACAAGCACCCAGAAACGATTGCGGTAGCCAATCCACTGCTCCGCTTCGAGCCTCGTGGATTCTTCATCATCCAGGCCTAGCTGGGTAACCCTGCCATCGGCAACACCCAGGTACCTGGTCTGTTCCAGCCAGGCACCGAAACCCGCTGCCTCGCGCGGCCTGAACGCGGCCCCGGAACGAATGCGGAGCGGACCTGCAGCTGCCGTCTTGAGCTCAAGCAGATATCCATCGAGTGGGATTTTCCAGCTCAGCGAAGCCCCGGAAGCATGTTCAAAACGCAATTCAAAATGCGTATCGCTGTGACTGGAAATTTGCGTCCAATTTTCATTCCCCACTTCATGGCCAATCACAGCCCGGGTGCCGAAAGAGCCACAACTGGCTGCCGGGCTGCCGCGGGAAGGAAAACAGGCGGTCGCGGATTCGAGTGTCCCATCTGCACCAAACTCGAGATCGAGCGTTTCCGTTACGATCCTGGTTCCGGCCAAAACCGCCGGACTCCAGGCCAGGGCGGCACAAAGGATCAGGAGACCTGGCCCGCCCTCGTGCCATATGCGGGCTAGATTCATTGACGGTAAAACCTCGAATTTTCTTTGATAACCGATTCCAGCACATCCCCGCGGACCTGCGGATCTGGGACGATTTTGTAATTCCAGTCCCTGACCTCGAAACTGCCATGGGGATAGGTCACGGTGATCTGATCAGGTTCGAGCACCGCATAATTATAGTAACTTCCGGCCAGCAACCAGTCCCAATCCTCTGCGCTGAACAGATTTCTTCCGCTGGAATAATCCGACGGCGGATTGCTGCAGCCCAGCACATCCTGCATCAGGGTGGGAACCAGGTCATAGTGGGAGCTTCGATGCCGGTAAACGGACGGCGCCCTGCCCGGGATTGAAATGATCATCGGCACCTGCAACTGGTAGCGTGTATAGCCCGAACCGTGATCCTTGAGTCCTGCACCGCTGTCATCAAACTCCTCTCCGTGGTCGGAAGTTATGATGACCACGGTATCTTCTTGCAGACCACGCCGCGCCAGGTCATCCAGTACCGACCCGATCAGGCTGTCGACAAAATGCACCGAAGTGCGATAGTCCGCAAATTTCTGTGCCAACGCCCCTGCCCCATCGGCCGTGACTCGATGCGGATAATCCCTGGGGAAACTGACGGCATTGGTGGAATCGTAAAACAGAAAACCAAAAAACGCCTGCTCCGGATGGTGCCCCGCATGATTCCGGTACAGCCAATCGTCCAGCCAGTCGAACCACTCAGCCGTGATGGCCTGGTCCCGCTTCCAGGCAGGATCGCCCGCCGGTTCCGTTTGCAGCCGCAAATCGGGAACGTTGGCAAAGGCGGTGCGGTCCAGGGCCACGGGCCGGTACATGGTCGAAGCAGTAAAGAGTCCCAACCGGTAGTTCTGGCGCTGCAATTGGTCAATCAGAACGGAAGATCGTTGCAGGGACTCAAAACTGCTCCAGTAACCGGGTGGCAAACCGTAAAACAGGCTGAACACACCCATGCGGGATGAATTGCCTCCGCTGAAATGCTGGGCGAATACTTGCCCGCGTTCCGCCGCATAAGCATGGAGACGCGGGGAATCGCGTTCATTGAACCGGTCGCTGCGCATGGCATCGGCCATGATCAGCAGGATATTCATGCCGCTGTCCCTGCGGCACTGCAGGGGGTTCAGTGGGTAATTCAACACCCGGTCAGCAGCTGAATTGAGATTTTGTGATAAACGGCGCGCCATTTCACGTTCGCGGCTTTTTTGTGGGTCAACCCACCCCCATCGGCGCAGTTGTTGCTTGGCAGTGAACCCTTTGTAGACCGGCAATTGCTGGCCCACGCTGGTCACCGGCACGTAATAACTGGCATCTGCCCAAGCGTGTATACCCTGGGAAACAATGATACTGAACACGGCCAAGCAAGCCAGCAGTCTGCCTTTCTTGCGTGGCTTCGATTCCACCCATAGCCAACAGCGGGAGGCAAGAAGGAGCTCAAATATCAGGCCGATCAGAAAAATCACCGCGATAAAGAACCAGCTCTGCCACCCGAGAATCTTCATCGTCAGGGCATTGAGATGAAAACGGCTTTGTGACCACAACAAGCTGTCCAGCATGATCACCGCGATCAACAGGGCAAAAACCAATACCGCTGCCACGGTGACCCATTTTCGATTCGGCCGCAGCAGGACCAGCGGCGTCAGCGCGATGAAAAGTGGAACAACCGCCACCATCACATGGTGGGCAAAGTAAACCGTGATCAGGTAGACCCAGGCCAGAATCGAATCGCCCGCTACGTAGCCACTGAAGTAGCGCAAGCCAACCAGTCCGAGAACCACGGCATTGGCCATGGCAAACCAGCCCATCCAGCGAAACAGTTGCCTGCGGCTAAGCCGCATATTGCCTGAGTTGCCGGAACTGTTGGTTGATTTCACCAGCGCAGCGCTTGGTCATGTGTCGATTGCTTTGACATCCACAAAAACAAAACCATCACGTTCGACCTTTTCCTCTACAGAAATATTGATTTTTTTATTGAACATAGGCGCATCATAAACAAAACTATGGAACTCACCATTTTCACCACAAGGGTCAACGTTTTCAGGCAATGCGTTTAAAAAAGCTTGATCGTATTCCTGACCTACAAAATTATCACTTAACTGCTTGGGATCGATGCAGGTAATCACCGCTCTTAACCCGCCATTTATCATTTCCAATGCTAATTTATCGGTTGCCTGATGCCACAGCGGAAAGATTGGTGTAATGCCGGTGTCCTTAAATTTTTCAATTCTGTAATCCCGAATATCTTGAAGAAATAGATCACCAAAAGCAAAACATTCAATATTTCTGCTTTTTGCAACAGCAACAAAATCCTCCATGATTCTTTCATATTCTGCATTACTACACGGGTGAGGAATTTCTACAATATCCAGAGGAAGACCCATTCTGCTCGCTTGCATCTGCAATAATTCAACCCGCACCGCATGCATTGCAGTGCGTGAAAATTCTTTATTAATGGTACAAAACAGTCCAACAAGATCATACTCAGACTGGTCTTTCAATTGGTAGAATGCCCACGCACTATCCTTGCCAGTGCTCCAGGAGATCAGTGTCCGTTTTTTCATTTTATGGCTAAGCTGAGTACGGGCAGTTTCTGCAATCGTTGCCACAACAAGCGCCACGTTTTAAGTGATACCACATACTAAAAACGTAATTTCCATTTTCTATCGTGTAATCTATGTGTTCGATTAATCCACTTTGTTTTCGATACTGACTCGCAATCTCAAGCATTTGCTTACAACCATTTAGTTTTATCGATTCATCAATGCGTTTAGCTATGGCTTGAGTAAGACACGATCGACAACGGCAATCTTGTGTGAACTCTGTTGGCATGATTGCAGGAACAGCAGTACACCAACAAGTTTGATCCTCTTGTTTTGCACCACAGGTAAATTCTGTATCACAGACTGAGCAATTTTTGTTTAACATGCTCCCCGATTACCATTGAGTTAAATACTGGCCGAGTTGATTTGCCTGGTTGGGTTTTTAGCTTGCCTTACCTGCTTGTGTTGCTGCTGGAAGCTCTACGAGACTTCCAGTTTTGCAGTCATAGATATACCCATAGATTGGTATATCACTGGGAACCATTGAACTATTTCTAATTCGTTGAACATCAGCCAAAACACTCTTGCCTGGGTCACTGATGGTAAGCCACTCAATAAATTTACCATCTGTCGTGCCGCCCCCGGCATTGCTGTCGTGCCATCCCGACTCATCAACGCTTGCGGTTTTTAAGCTGCCTGACAGTAGATCGCCCATAATTTCATTGTTGAATGTTTCCATTCCACAATCGGTGTGATGTATCACGAACCATTCTTTCGTGCCAAGTAACTTATAGGAAATTACCAGTGAGCGAATAGCGTCGTCACTTGCTCTGCCACCCGCATTACGAATGACATGGGCATCACCCTCGCTAAGACCCGCATATTTTGCTGGATCCAATCGAGCATCCATGCAGGTCAGGATGGCAAACTGCCTACCAGGCGGCATCGGCAAATCGCCTCTATCGCCAAAGTTCGCTACATAATCAGCATTTGCTGCTGCCACTTCTTCTACTATTTTACTCATCTACATTCTCCTACTGAAGTTTCCTAGTTTTCTTGGTCTTCCCGATCTACGCCCCCTCAAGCCACCATACGCAAAAGTGTTTTGACAAAAGAATTTTGCGCTGTTTGCGTGGGTCCTGGGCAAACCGATTGAAAATCCGGATCCAGTGCAACCTCTGCGATGATCCTGCGCACATCGGAGAAAGCAAAACCGGAACGACCCCGGATCTTGTGTCTGCGATCAGGTGCATGCGCCAAACGATCTGCATACACCCAAGTCAAGGTTGTCGCCATCATACAGAAGTTGAGGTGATTGATCACCGCTTGAGCATTACGGGTCTGCGTCTT